>LNZR01000056.1 GCA_002007365.1 Epulopiscium sp. Nele67-Bin005
ATATGGTTTACAATATGTACAACAACTGTGTGCTGGCTGTTTCTTGGCACAATGAATCCTGACACTAAAAACTGCACTTTGCTGCTGGACTGTTGGACTACACGTGTCCAGTGGCACATGGTGTCTTTGCTCTTTTTTGCTCTTTATCTGTAAAGCGACTAGCTGATCCCTTTAATGATTTCTTTTGGGTGCAACCAGTGCATATTCTTCTGTATTACAAGAAGGATAGTTCCGGTCTTTGATTCTGACTGGCTAATGAGATCTTCAAGTGTAGCACCACCTGGTTGATTCATTTTATCTTTTCTGTGCCCCGTCCCCTCTCCACCCTTGGCTGCCTGTGTCTTACTGAAGCTTGCTGAGCTCTCCGGCAGAAACCTGAGCCCCCTGACAAAAGGGAAAAGAGATACAGAGAGGGGCATCCACCAATTATTGACATGCTACACATTAACACTTAACACTGTAAATTCTGGTGTGGTGGTATTCAGCTGCTGCCACTGGGCCACTGAAGATGGATTTGACTCATAGCATGAAGTCCTGGAACACTGGTGGCCGTTTGTTTGTCTTCTCCGCAGGTCAAGTTTATTGTATCACAGTTGCCATGGCGTGTTTCCATCCTGCTGTGATGACACGCACAACAATATACAATGAGTAATTACATGCTATGCAAGTTAGCTTTGCTGTCAAGAAGAGATCTGTCAGCCTCGTCCTCACTTCCATCCGGCCCGACCTTCCTGCACAGCCGACACTTCCAGCCTTTCCTTCCTCAGCGTTATCGCTCCTCTGCACGATCGCTGGAGGAGCGAACGCACAAAATCTCCTGCAATTATGTCATTCTCCCTGCACATACACACTCAAACCCATATCTTGTTGCTTTCAGTGCAGTGCCCCGTGTGTGTTTGTGTGTTTGTTTGTTGCAGTGAATGTTAGCGTTCAGCAGAATTCACTGGAGCCGTGCAGCAAGGCCCAGATGATGTGTGTGGCAGCGAGCCGAGAGGAGCGCCGGACTGGAGAGAGTTGGCCTTCAACCGTAATGATGCAGCTGCTCTCTCTTCCTCTCTCTCTCTGCCATTCTTTGTCTGTGCGCGCGTGTGTGTGTGTGTCCCTGTCTTAGCTCCTCTCTCTCTACTGTTTGTGTGTTTCCAAAAGCAAGTGTTACCTGTCTTTCCTGCTGCCGTCTTAGCAGGATGGTAAAAAGAGCTAAAAATAGACACAGGTGTCTCCTAAAAGCCCTGAAGTATCAGGATTCAAATAGTTTGTTTGGTTAACTTTTGTTGGCAGTGATTATCTATAATAATTATTGTAACTGTCAAACTGCAAAGCTGATTTCCACTCCCACAGTCAATGTTCTTCAGTGCCAGGGCAGCCATTTGACCATTACATGATCATTTACTCTAGTGATAGTTGTGATAGAGTTGTGGAAGGCATCACAGAAGCTATAAATAAACATGGGTATCAAATTTTATTAATTAATACAAATAATGATACTGATAAAGAAGTTGAATATTTAGATTTATTTAAAAGAAATAGAGTTGATGGTATTATTTTACTTGCCACAATGCTCACACCCAAACATCAAAAAGTTTTAAAGGGTATGTCTATTCCCGTGATTATTTTGGGACAAGAATTTAGAGGTTATAATTGTGTTTATCATGATGATTTTGGTGCTGCCAATGCTCTAACTAGCTTAATGATAGAAAAAGGAGCAAAAAACATTGGCTATATTGGCGTTACTACTGAAGATAAATCAGCAGGAAAAGCACGTCAAGAAGGATTTTTAAAAGCAATATCTGATAACGGCTTATCTATTTGTGAAACCAATATGAAAACTACAAATTTTAATTTACAATCTGGTTATCAACAAATGAAATCCATCATAAAAAGTGGGACAGGAATTGATGGGATATTTTGTGCTACAGATACTTTAGCTATTGGGGCTTTAAAATACTTGCTAGAAGTTGGTATAAAAGTTCCTGATGAAATTATGATAACTTCAATTGGGGATAGCAAAATGGGAGAACTGGTACAAGTTCCACTAACAACTGCTCATTTACACTACAAAACTAGTGGACATCAAGCAGGAGAAATGTTTCTTAACTTGTTGAAATATAACGAAAAAGCAACAAAAACTATCAAACTTGATTATGAGTTAATAATCCGAAAAAGCACTAAGGTTTAATTTTATTGATATCGTGAAACCATATGAAACCAATAATTTAATCTTTACAAAATATATGTGATTTATAAATTCTACTTTATCTTATTATGAAACCGTATGAAACTTATAACATAGGATTAAAAATGCTAGTAGTTTTGTCAATAGAAAGTCAGACCTTTATAAAGTACAATATAACTATGAATGAAATCGATTTCACATTGAGAAGGTAAATTAATGAGGAGGGTTACACGTATGAATTATAATAAGAGTGCTAAAGAAATAGTTCAATTTATAGGTGGAAAAGACAATGTAGTTAGTGCTGCCCATTGTGCCACAAGGCTTAGGCTAGTGTTAGCTGATAGTTCTAAAGTGGAGTTAAAAAGTATTGAAGATGTTGAGGGAGTTAAGGGAATTTTTGAAAGTGCTGGTCAAGTCCAGATTATATTCGGGACTGGTGTAGTTAATAAAGTATATGAACAATTTTTGATAGAAACAGGTATTGAAGGGGCTTCAAAGTCTGATATTAAACAGGTTAGTGCTTCAAAATTACCATGGTATAAACAAGCAATAAAAGCTCTTGGTGATATCTTTGTTCCAATTATTCCAGCAATTGTTGCATCAGGATTAATTATGGGACTTCTGGGAGGGCTTAGTAATTTAAACCCAGAACTTGCTAATAATGATATGTTTATGATTTTATCATTATTTAGTAATGCGGCATTTGTATTTCTACCAATCTTAATCGCACAAAGTACTGCGAAAACTTTTGGTGGAAATCAATATTTAGGGTCTGTAATTGGTATGATTATGATACACCCAGATTTAATGAATGCTTGGGCCGTTGCGTCAGCTGAAACCATTCCCACAGCTAGTGTTTGGTTTGGAATGTATAATATCGATCTTGTTGGGTATCAAGGTCATGTAATTCCAATAGTTATATCAGTTTGGTTCATGAGTATGTTAGAAAAGAAACTTCATGAAATAGTTCCAGAAATGTTAGATTTATTTGTAACTCCACTTACAACAGTAGTTGTTACTGGATATGTAGCATTAACAATTATTGGGCCAGTTTTTGTTACTCTTGAAAATGGAATTTTATCATTTATGACTGCTTTACTTGCTATACCTTTTGGTATAGGAGCTATGTTATGTGGAGCAATTTATGCGCCTACTGTAGTTGGTGGAATTCATCATATGTACAATGCATTAGAAGCTGGAATGTTAAGCGCAACAGGCTTTAATACTTGGATGCCAATTGCAACAGCAGCAAACGTTGCTCAAGGTGGTGCAGCCCTTGCATTTGCAATGAAAACTACAAACCAAAAGCATAAGGCATTGGCAGTTCCAGCTTCATTATCAGCATTTTTAGGAATTACAGAGCCAGCTATTTTTGGAGTAAATTTAAGATTTATAAAACCATTTATTGCAGGCTGTATTGGTGGAGCTGCTGGAGCTTTAACATCTGGTCTACTTAATGTTTCTGCAACTGCATATGGGATTACTGGATTATTCGGAATACTAATTGCAAATAATATATTCCACTATATTATCGTAATGGCTGTATCTTTTGCCGTTGCATACGTTACAACAATAATACTATATAAAGAAGAAACTGAAAACTAAATTTTGGTTTCAGTTAGAAAGGAGGAAGTTTATATGAAAAATTGGCGACAACACTTGCATTTAGAGCCTCCAACGGGGTTTCTAAATGACCCTAATGGGCTTTGTTATTTTGATGGGAAGTACCATATATATTTTCAGTATTGTAAGGATAATGCAGAGGGTAAATCTCCAAAAAGTTGGGGGTATTATACTACAACTAATTGGCAAGACTATCAGTTTGAAGGAGAAGCAATTTTGCCTGATATAGACGAGGATAGACATGGTGCATACTCTGGAACTTCATTTATAGAAAGAGATACACAATATATTTTTTATACTGGAAATGTTAAAGAGGAAGGAAACTTTGATTATATAACAGCTGGAAGACAATCAAACACTATTTTAGTTACATCTAAAGATGGTAAAAATATCTCAGATAAAATTATAGTTTTAAACAATTCAAATTATCCAAAAAATTTATCCTGCCATATAAGAGACCCTAAAGTATTTAAGTTGGAGGATACATATTATATGATTTTGGGGGCTAGGACTCATGATGATAAAGGGTGTATTTTATTTTATAAATCATATAATTTGTTAGAATGGGAGTTTGTTTCAGAAACAACTAAAGAAAATATGGGATATATGTGGGAATGCCCAGATTGGATTACTATTGAAGGTCAAAATTATTTAAGTATTTCTCCACAAGGTCTTAAAAGCTCTGAATTTCAGTATCAAAATGTATATCAATCTGGATATATGAAAGCAAGTAACGAAATTTCCAATTTAAATTTAGAAACATTTGTGGAATGGGATATGGGATTTGATTTTTATGCTCCCCAAACTTTTGTAGATAAAGATGGCAGAACTATATTAATTGGGTGGTTTGGCCTGCCAGATATTGAATATGAAAATTTGACAACTCAACAAGGTTATCAGCATTGTTTAACCCTACCTCGAGTAATTCAAAAAGATTTTGATGGAAAATTATATCAAATCCCACATGAAATCATTGAAACCAACCGTCAAACACCATTTGAACTTACCGAATTACCAACAAAATTGCCAACCCCTTTTGAAATTGTAGGGTATTCAAAAGAGGATTTCTCAATTATACTAGATAATAAATTAGAAATATCTTATACTAAAGGTGAACTTAAGCTGGAATTTTATGATAAAACTTATGGTGGTGGTAGAGATATTAGGCGTGCGAAAATTAATAGTTGCAAAAATATTCGTGTAATTGTGGATAGTTCAAGTATAGAGATTTTTGTAAATAACGGAGAAATTGCTATGTCTTCAAGATTTTATCCAGATAAATTTATAAGTATTTCGTCAAAAAATATCCATGGCCAAGTTTATACTTTAAGTCCATTTAACATCTCAAAAAGTTTGGATTGATTAGGAGGAGTTTTTATGATAATAGCATTAGGAGAAATTCTGATAGACTATACTCAAAAAGGATTATCAGAAAAGGGTATGTTGTTGTTTGAACAAAATGCTGGTGGTGCGCCTGCTAATGTACTTGCAGCTCTTTCAAAATTTGGGCTAGATACTGCATTTATAGGAAAAGTTGGTGATGATATGCAAGGGCATTTTTTGAAAAAAACTTTGGACGATGCAAATATTAATACTCAAAATTTGATTATAGATAAAAATTATTTTACTACGTTGGCATTTGTATCATTAAGTGAAAGTGGTGAAAGAAGTTTTGCATTTTCCAGAAAATTTAGTGCTGATATAAATTTAAACACCGATGAATTAGACCATGATTTAATTAAACAATCCAAAATATTTCACTTCGGTTCATTATCTTTAACTCATAATAGCTCAAACGAAGCTACTTATACAGCTATAAAGCTTGCAAAATCTGCTGGTGCAATAATTTCATATGACCCAAATTATCGAGCTGGATTGTGGGATAGTGTGGAACTTGCAAAATCTAAGATGAAAGAGCCTCTCAAATATGTTGATATAATCAAAATTTCTGATGAGGAATGCGAACTTTTAACTGGAGAGTCGGACGTTAATAAAGCTTGTTTAAAATTGCTTGACGAAGGTATAAGCATTGTAATTGTAACGCTTGGAGCTGATGGGGCAATTATTGGATTTAACAATGAAATCATAAAAATTACAGGGTGTCAAAGTGAAAAAGTAGTAGATACAACAGGTGCAGGGGACTCGTTTGTAGGTGGATTTTTATACAGTTTGTATACTAGTCAAAAATCAATACCTAGTTTAACTATTGAGGATTTAAAAATGTTTGCTAGATTTGCAAATGCAACTGCTAGTTTATGCATTGAGGAATTTGGAGCAATTAAAGCTATGCCAACGCTTGAAAAAGTTCGATCAAGATTATAAATTTAAAAGGTATTTTATAAGGAGGACGCTATATGTTTTTTAGAAAAAAAGGTGGAAACGTGGTATCAGTTGCTAATGGAAAAGCTGTAGATTTGAGTACAGTAAGTGACCCAGCATTTGCAAGTAAGGCTATGGGTGAGGGGGTTGCAATTATTCCTTCAGATGGTAAAGTTGTAGCTCCGATAAATGGTGAAATCACTATGATTTTCCCAACTAATCATGCTTTTGGAATTAAGGGTAAAGATGGAGTTGAATTTTTAATTCATATTGGAATTGATACAGTAAATTTGAACGGAAATGGATTTAGTGCTATAGCATCAGCTGGCCAAAAAGTCAAGGCTGGAGATAGTATAATTGACGTTGATTTGGGAATTTTATCAAGCAATAATGTTGACTCAACTATCATGTTTATTGTGACTGATGATAATGGAAAAGCTATTAAAACTACTGTAAATCAAGAGGTTGTAGCTGGTCAAACTGAAGTGATTTCATATTAATTAAGAGGGTTAGCGCCCTCTTTTTGCTTACAAAAAATAATTGTTTTAAAGGAAGAAACTCCTACAAAAAAGCACAATCCGATAATTTGGTAGGTGCTTTTTTATTGAAATATTTTTTAAAGATATTCTATGATTTTTTGATAATGATAAATTTTACGAAAATATCTCAAATTTTGACAAAAACATAAGTTCATTTTGTATGTTTAAGGAATAAAATTCTTGTCCATACTTTTGAATAGATTAGACATTTGGTGAATAAACTGTAGAGTCATGAACTTTATTTTACTTATAAATAGAAATTTTTAGAAAAAAGATGAATGGTAGGATTTATATGAAAAAAATTGTATACTTCAAATATAAAATATAATATAATAAGTAAATAGAAACTATTATTATGTATCAAAATTATGAGGGTGAAAAGATGAGAAAAAAAGGATTTTTACAAGGATTAGGAACAGGTTTTATTACATCAGTAGTAATTATATTTGGAACAACCGCATTTATTGGCAAAGATGATTATATTGAAACAAAACTTGATTTAATTGAATATACTATTGATAAATACTACGTTGGTGAACTTGATAAAGATGAGATGGAACAAGGTATTTATAGAGGTTTTGTGGCTGGAGTTGGCGACCCCTACACTGCATATTATTCCCCTCAAGAATTTAGCGCACTTATGGAGCAAACTAGTGGGATTTATGCTGGAATTGGTGTGCAAATGACAGTTGATAGTTTTGATAATTCGATTACTGTTGTTGATGTATTTGCAGGTTCCCCAGCTGAAGCTGCTGGGATTTTAATTGGCGATAGAATTGTAGGAGCTGATGGAGTGCCTCTTACTGGAAGCGATTTTGATTTAGCTCCTACTCTTATAAAAGGAAAAGAAGGGACAAACGTTATTGTAAGCATTTATAGACCGACTGATAATGAAACTTACGAACTAGATATTACTCGTCAAAATGTAGTTTATCCATCGGTTGAATTTGATATGCTAGAAAATAATATTGGTTATATTGAGCTTCGTCAGTTTGAGGAGTTAACTCATGAGCAATTTAAAAACGCACTTACAGAGCTTGAATTTTTGGGTGCAAGAGGAATTGTCTTAGATTTACGAGATAATACAGGTGGTTTACTTAATGTTACAGAAAAAATTGTAGATGAACTTATTCCTGAAGGCATCATAGTATCAACTAAGGATAATTCGGGCAAAATTGATGAAACTTGGGCAGATGATATATACTCAGATATTCCTTTGGTAGTTTTGGTTAATGAACAAAGTGCTAGTGCCTCAGAAGTTTTATCTGGTGCATTACAAGACCATGGAAGAGCTGAATTAGTAGGAACTCGTACTTTTGGAAAAGGTATTGTGCAAACAATTTTACCTCTAACAGATGGTTCAGCCCTTAAAATTACTACTTCAGAATATTACACGCCAAGTGGAGTTTGCATTCAAGGAACAGGGATTGAGCCTGACCATTATATTGATTTACCTATTCAACTTAAACTTCAGTCTAATTTAAGCTATGAAGACGATTTACAGTTACAAAAAGCGATTGAAGTTTTGGAAACACAACTTGAGCAATAAAAATTTGGCAACATAAAGGGGGAGAAAGCTACGCTAGTACATGATTTTATAATAAGTATTTTTCATAATTTATATCTAACTGTGTTTGACCCAATATTTCTAATTATTTCGATACTTATTGTTTATATGTACAAAAGAGAAAACGACAAATGGGAAATTGTAGGCGTAAAAGATGTGGTTCGTGGAACAATTTTAGGTGTGGTACTAAGTAGTTTGATGAGAGCTTTCGGAATTACTATAGAAATTACTCTTGGTATGATGATGCTCATTCCCTTTACGATGCTCCTTGTTAGCATTAATCCCAAATGGGGCTGTTTTGCCTACGTTATCCCATTTACGTTCGTTATTGGTGAAGTTTTAAAAATTTTTGGACATGATTTTGAAATATTCCAAATGCCATACGAAAAATTTATTATTTTTATAGGATTTTTACACCTAGTAGAAGGTATTCTAGTAATAAGATGTGGCGATGAATTGGTTCGAGATATTCCAGTTTTTCATAACAATAAAATTATTAGAGGTCAACTTTTAAAAAAATTTTGGCCAGTCCCTCTTATTATTTTTGTAGGAAACGATGGAATAAATCCAACATTTATTCCTCTATATGCAATTCTTGGTTATATGGACGTTGTAAAATATGGAACTCCAAAAATGAAGGCTCAATCTATGGGTAGCGTTATTATGGTGTATGGAATGGCTATAATATTTTTGGGAGAACTTGTGTATGGAGGGTTTGTCCCTGTTTTTATTGGTTTGCTACTAATGCCTATTGGACATGAGTTTATGTTTTTAATTAATTATATTCCTGAGAAAAAACCAGTTGTTAAAAGTGTTAAAAAAGCTTCTATAGAAATATAGGGGCTTTTTATTGACACTGATTAACAATTTACGATATAATTATTAAAAACTAGGAGGCAATTATGGACTTAAAAGAAGTTTTAAAAAACCGAGTTAATGCTACAGATGGAAAGGAAAAAGTAGTTGAATTTTTGCAAAGTCAACGTGTGATGTACATATCTGTTAATGGGTCACCATTTCCTATTTTAGATGTAGTTGAGTATAAATATTTGAATGAAGAGCAAATTATTATTGTTTCTCCAAAATCAACACTTTTTGCAACATTAGAAGATGGAACTCAATTTTCTGGATTATTAAACGTGGGTATTGGAAAAATGGGGGCAAGCGTATCAGGGCATTTTTCTTGTACTCAACTTCAAAAAGATAATTCTACAATTATTGAGCTTGCTAAAGATAACATGATGATGAAAAAAATGATTGGAATTGGAGCAAAATTTTTTAGTTTAAATATAATTGATGCAATTGCAACTTTAAATCCGTTTGAAATGTTCTCACTTGATAGCAATCTAAACACTTCATTTGCACAAGTTACACCAACGGGTCAACAACGTTTTGAGAATAGTCGTTATGTCCTTATGAATTATTTAGATAGAGATGTAATCTTAAATATCATTCAAGAAGATGGCGTTTATTATGCATTAACAAAAGCAACTTCTAACAAAATTTCTCACATCAAAGAAGGTGGAGAATGCATGATTTTTGATGGTAAGAACAATCATTTTACAACTAAAATTAATATTTTAGATGATAAAGTTGACGAAATTTTTCAAAAACTTGAAGATACTAACAATTCTTACTTCAAAACTAAAGATAATTTAGTAGTTATATCTTTTGAAAAATAAAAAATAGAACTATAAGTAAAATTTATTTATAGTTCTATTTTTGTGTTAAATTTTAAAAATCAAATTAATGCTCGTGGCTACCAAGATGGTCAATACAATATTCCTTGTTACAAGTTGAGCAATATCTAAACTCTAGTTCTGGGTCATCTAGTTCAGTTTTTCCACAAGTAGAACATTTGTGAAATGCTACTTTTATTGGGGGAGCTGAGCCTTTTGGCACATTTTTGCGTGCTTCTTTGTATGCTTTTTGTGCTGGGGCTGCTTTAATTTTCATTCGCTGACCTTTGATTGCTGGTATTCCAAAGAAAATAATGTATCCAGTAAGTGAGGCTGCAATTAATAAGAAGCTAGTTATTCCTCCATGCCAAATCTCCACCCCAAATAATAGAAAATAAAACACTACTAAATATTTTGCCTTTACAGGAATTATGAAGTATAGATAAAAAGTAGCCTCAGGTACTAGTGTTGCAAATGATAAAAATAACGATTGATTTATATATGTGGCAATATTTCCTCTTATCCCTAATAATGCACATACGATTATAGTTGCTAGCACGCTAATAAAATAGTAGAAGTTAAAATTAAACGTCCCCCACCATCTTTCCAATTGCGAACCTATTGAATAGTAGATAAAAACCATAATTATAAACCAAAATGTACTTGTTGAACTTGGTATAAAAATAAAAGTTATTAGTCTCCAAAACTCTCCAGCCATAATATGATCCCAACTAAACATAAAATCCGTGCGTACATATGGATTTAGAAGCGTTAAGATAAAAGCCACTCCTTGGCCAAACAATAAATAAAACATTAGGTTAGGAATTGCAAATTTGCCAAACTTCCTCTCCAGTTTATTTAAAAATTCCATACAAGTTAAACCTCCTCAATTAAGTTTGTTAAAATAAAAGTACTATAAGTATAGCATAGACAAAAACTAAAAGAAAGAAACAATTAGTTGTCATATTAATAACAATTTGGTACAATTTATATAGAAATTGGGTTAATAGCTAACAAATTTGTTAAACTATTTTATTACCTTTCGTTAGGAATTATGAAAAATTTTTTAGGACAGGAGTTTTACTATGAAAAAAAGAGTGCGTAAAATCGGAATTGTTGGGGGAAATTTAACATCTGCCCTTCTTTGCATAGAAGCAAGAAAACGTGAAATTGAGGTAGTTTTGCTTGATAAAGACCTAAATACTTTGGCAAGTCCTTATGCAAATGGACACATTGTAGCTGAGATAAACTCAGTAAATATCAATCGTTTAGCCTTAAGAACAGATACCATTATAATAACAACTCCAGTGATTTGGCAACTAGCTGATGAAATAAATACAGGAATTGAAATATATCCATCACAAGAAACTATTAAATTTATTTCTAATAGAATTGAGCAAGTTAAGTTGGCAAATGAGCTAAACATTCCAACTCCTGCTCATTTTTATGGAGATAATTTGGAAGAAATTGAATTTACAATTCAACAAATGGAGCTTCCATTTAAATACCATCAGCTTTGTAAAGGTCGCTATGAAAGTTGTACTGTTCAGTATCCAGCTGATGAAATTGAATTTGACAATATGTTAGATGGGGATAGCTCTGAATATTTACTAGAAGATGTTAAACAATATAAGCAACTTTTTACAGTGAGTGCCATCAAAAATCCTCAAGGAAAAATTGTAATTTACCCTATTAGTGAAGAAGGGGATATCGTTCATTCAATGGAAAGTTTTATTTCAACGCCTGCAAATACTACAAAAGTTAACCAGAAAAAAATTATTGGTTATGTTAAAAAAATACTAAAGGCTACAAATGCAGTTGGACTATATTCGTTTAAATTTGGATTAACAGAAGATAAGAAATTGGAATGGTTATATTTTACACCAGGAGTTAATGTTGGAGATGTTCACACAAATCACTATATGGAAATGTCTGTATATGAACAATTTTTGAATATGATTGAAGGAATTAACATTATTGATGTTGATTTGCTATGTCCAAACCGTGTTCATATTGCTCAAGAAGGTGACGATACTTCACATTTTCAATTGCCATACCATCTTTACAAAATGGACAGGCACAATGCTGCAACTATTCATCTTTATGTGCTTCCTGAAAAACCAACCGATACTAACTAAAAAAAATATTCTTAAAAATTATAATAAAGCTGGCAACGTTATGAAGAATTTCGTTGCCAGCCATTTTTTTCAAGAGCCTGAATGATTTTTAGTTCATCTTTAAAATTAAATAAAGGTGAAGTTGGATTACGATATCCCTTTTGACCTTTGAGCAAATATGAAGCTAAGTTATATGCTTGTGCTGCCCTAAGTGCTGTAGGGTATAGCCCCAAGTAAATTTGCTTAGATTTATATCCTATTGATGCCCTAAATCCACTCGGGTGAGGCGTTACACCTTTATAAGATGTTTGGTTATTATTTTGGTGAGGCATAAATTTGGGCGATAATTCAACCTGATGATATAAAGCATCATACTCTTTTTTTGTTAAATAAGGAATATTATTTTCTTTAGCCTTAGTTTCAACTCCTTTCTCCTTCAAAAAAATCAGAGCTTTATTATATGCAATAGCAGCTTGAATTTCTGATTCATATGTTCCAACAACAACTGTATTTGGCATAGAAATCGTTGTACGATAATATGTTTTCTCATCTTTTTGAAGAGTGCTTACCCCAAAATAATTTTTAATAATCTTTAAGTTATCTTTTCTAAAATCATAAATATTTCCATTTATAAAAAAGTAATCTTTATTAACTTTACTAGAGGGAATAATTCCTAATCTGTTTAAAATGCTAAGCTGTGTAAATTTATGTTGAGTATAAAAAAGTTGATTGCGCTGATAAATTTTGTGCGTTGAAAAAAAGAATAAATGTATCATATCAAACAACAATTCCACTTCATTATTAATAAAGTAACTAAAATGATTATCTCTAACATAAATCGGATTATTAAAATATGTCCCATTATCTCTAAAATTAATTAAAATTACAACCTTATTAAAAGGAAGGGCTTCACAATTAGTTTTTTCTAAATTAATATTAGAGTGCGTAATTTGGTATGCCTCCTGCGCTGCCTGAGTGGCCTCATCTTTTGAATTAAAGCTCCCCAGATAAAATCTTTTTTTGTTAAATGTAAAATACGTTTTATATTTGGGAGTTTCCGAATTACCAATTTCATAAACATAGCTCATAAATTAATCATCTCCTAAGTTTTATATAGGATAAATTTTTACAAATAAGAAAAAGTTTCTTAATAATCTTAGTTGTTTCTTACTATTTTATATTAGTTTGGTAGCAAAAAACAAGTCTAAACTTAAAATATAATAATTATCTATTGACTATTACTAGTTTTAATGTTAATATGAATAAAATGTATTTGTTTTATAGTCAAAATATTAAATTTTAAAATTAATCAGGAGGTTTTCAAAAATGAAAGTAGTTGTAATTGGTTGTACTCATGCTGGAACTGCAGCAATCGTAAATATTAAAGGTATTCATGAAAACGCAGAAATCACAGTATATGAAAGAAATAATAATATCTCATTTTTATCATGTGGAATTGCATTAAACGTAGCCCAAGTTGTAAAAGATGCTCAAACTTTATTTTATAGTTCTCCAAACCACCTTCAAGAACTTGGAGTTAACACAAAAATGGAACACGAGGTACAGGCTGTTGACATTGCAAACAAAAAAGTTACAGTAAAAGATTTAAATTCTGGTGAAATATTTGATGATAGTTATGATAAATTAATTGTAACTTTAGGTTCATGGCCAATTACACCTCCTATTGCAGGAATTGACCTTGGAAACATTATTCTTTCAAAAAATTATAGCCACTCACAAGCAATCATTGAAAAAGCTAAAGATGCAAAAAATGTAGTTGTAATCGGAGCTGGATACATTGGAGTTGAATTAGCTGAAGCATTTGAAATGCTTGGAAAAAATACAACATTAATTGATGCTGAACCTCGTATCATGAATAAATATTTAGACCAGACTTATACTGATATTGCAGAAAAAGCCTTTACAGATCACGGTGTAACTTTAGCTTTAGGTCACAAAGTAACTTCTTTTGAAGGAACTGATGGAAATGTTACTAAAGTTAAAACTGATAAAGGTGAATTTGAAACGGACTTAGTAATTTTATGCATCGGATTTAGACCTAACACAGATTTATTAAAAGGTCAATTAGATATGTTACCAAACGGAGCAATTGTAATTGATGAATATATGCAAACTAGCGTAAAAGACGTATTTGCAGCTGGAGATTGTTGTATGGTAAGATTTAACCCAGCAGAAGATAACCGTTATATTCCTCTTGCAACAAATGCTGTAAGAATGGGAACTTTAATTGCCAAAAACTTAGTTGAACCTAAATTAAAATACATGGGAACTCAAGGAACTTCTGGTATTAAAATTTATGATCACAACATCGCATCAACTGGTTTGACTGAGCAAGTTGCAAAAGCTACAACTTCTTATGATGTAGCCAGCGTAACGATTACAGACGCTCATCGTGCAGAATTTATGCCAACTTTTGAAGAGGTAACACTTACATTAGTATACGATAAAACTACTCATGTAATTTTAGGTGGACAAATTACAAGTTTGGCAGAAGTAACTCAACACATGAACACTCTTTCAGTTGCAATCCAAAACAAAATGACAGTTGAAGAGCTTGCAATGACAGACTTCTTCTTCCAACCTCACTATAATAAACCATGGGGATTATTAAATACTGTAGCTTTAGAAGTATTAAAATAATAAAATTTATAGACTATAAACAAAAGTTTATAGTCTTTTTTTGTGCATAGAAAAAATCTAATTATCCTATGAGAGATATAGGATATATTTTTTAACAAAATAACAAAAATTCATTTCGATAATCAAAATAAGTAAAAATTGCTCCTAATTTTATCAGTAATACCAAAAGAAACGGGACAAACTATAGTTTTAATTTGAAATATTTTGTTAAATGCAATTTTTTGTTACAAATAATTAAAACCAAAATTTATTTACAATCATATATATATATAATATAATAACAATTACTTTGAATTAACTAGGATTGTATTATAGAAAGTAGGCTAAATAATGGAAACTATTTTAAGAAAAATGATTGTCCCAGAAGAATTAAAAACATTATTAGAAAATCAACAAAATATTATTATCCCAAAAAACCGTGAGCATCTTTTTGAGCTTGCCTTAGGTGATGCAAATAATAAAACTTTTACTGTAAGTTATGATATAGAAGAAATTGGCGAAGTTGTTGAGGCTGAAGTTGTTAAATGCAAAAATGGAGTAGCCGTAAACTTTATGGAAATGTATATGCGCCGTCGTGACCCAAATTGTATGGTAATTGGTGATGATAGCCCAACTGATAAACAAACGTACAAAAAAAGATTTGGGGAAAACTTTGATGGATTGAGAAAAGAAACTTTAGAATGGTTAGACCAAGGCGAATTAATTGTGATGCCATTCATGTCAGGGGGGCATGAGTATGGATATGAATCTTTGTTAATTGCTCCAAAGAATACAGGGTTCTTTGCTGCTGCACTTGCTGATTTACAAGGGCTTGTGCCACTTGATGATGTCCGTGAAGGATTTACTCCAAAAGCAATTGTATATGTTGCTCCTCCATTTAGACATACTCATTTTGACAAAAAACAAGTAGTTGTACACAACCGTTTGGACGATATTCACGAAGTTTTTGCATATAATTTATATCCAGGACCTAGTGCAAAAAAAGGAATTTATGGTGTATTACTTAATATTGGCGAAAAGGAACATTGGGTAACTCTTCATGCCTCTACTGTAAAAGTAGTAACTCCATACGAAAACGAGTTAATAATTATGCACGAAGGAGCAAGTGGTGGAGGAAAAAGTGAAATGGCTGAACAAATCCACAAAGACCAAGAGGGCCACATTAAACTCGCCAAAAATTTAATTACACATGACCAAACTTATATTCAACTCAATGCAAGTTGCGACCTAAGACCTGTAACAGATGATATGGCAATTTGTCACCCTTCTGTGCAAAATAATCGCAAATTGGTAGTTACAGACGGGGAAGAAGGTTGGTTTTTGAGAATGAACCACATCACAGAATATGGAACTGATCCACATTATGAGAGAATGTGTATCCACCCAAAAGAACCATTAATTTTCCTTAATATGCAAGGAAATCCTGATGCAACTTGTTTAATTTGGGAACATACTATTGATGAAGAAGTGGGACTCCCATGCCCAAATCCTAGAGTAATTTTGCCAAGACAATCCGTTCCAAAAATTATTAGTGAGCCTGTAGAGGTTGATATTAGAAGCTTTGGTGTACGTTCTCCAATGTGTACCAAAAATGAACCAACGTATGGAATTATTGGACTGTTCCATATTTTACCTCCAGCTTTAGCATGGCTTTGGCGACTTGTAGCACCTCGTGGTCACGCAAACCCAAGCATTTTGGATAGTGAAGGAATGAAAAGCGAAGGTGTAGGTTCATATTGGCCTTTTGCGACAGGAAAAAGAGTTGTTCAGGCAAATTTATTGTTAGACCAAATTTTAAATACTCCAAGCACAAGATATATTCTTATTCCAAATCAACACATTGGCGCATATGAGGTAGGCTTTATGTCTCAATGGATTGCACGTGAATATCTTGCAAGAAGAGGAAGTGTAAAATTTAAGCAGGAGCAATTAGTTGAGTCTAGATGTTCTTTGCTTGGGTACTCGATTGAAAACCTAAAAATTGATGGGATTAACTTACCAAAAGTTTTATTAAGAACAGATATGCAACCTGAAATCGGTAAAGTTGGATATGATAAAGGGGCAGAAATTTTGAGTGATTTCTTTAAAACTGAACTAAAAACGTATTTAACAGATGATTTACATCTACTTGGAAAAGAAATTATTGAATGTTGTTTAAATGATGGTACAATCGAAGATTATATTAAATTAATTCCAATTAGATTATAATAATCTATGATATAATAAGGGTGTGTGATGCACTCTTATTTTTTTGTGGAAGGATAAAAAAATGTTAAAACTTACAAGCGACTATGTTTTCAAAACTTTCTTATGTAAAGAAGAAAATAGAGCAATTTTAGCAAGGATTTTAGAAGTATTTTCGGGCATTAAAATTTTGCCACAAGAAATACTTATTAAAAATTCTGAAATAACAAAGGAAGATATTTCAATGGCAACAATGCATATGGATATCCTTATTCAAACTGAAAAATTTCTAATTAATCTTGAAATGCAAAACGACAAAAAGGAGGATTTAATAAATAGGTCTATGGCGTATTTGAGTTCATTATTTAAGCAAGTACGCTTTGAACCTACAAATTACAACGATTATACCCATGAAGTCCAAGTGATATTTTTTATGAATTTCAAAGATATCACATCAAATCAAGAAATAAATTATACTTTATTGCCGAGTGAAATAAGTTGTGGTAATATTAGATTTATAGAGATGAGTAAAGTTGATTTACGAACAAATAATCCTATTCAAACTGAGCAAGATGCATGGATTACATTTTTCAAAAATCCAACAAATAAATATCTTCAACAATATGCAAAAAGGAGTGAATATATTATGCAAGCACTAGAAGCTTTAGATAAATTGTCTCAAGACCCAGATATCGTTCGACAAGACGAAGCTAGACAAAGAGCTAGAGAAGCTCAACAACACTACATTGATATGATAAAACGTCAAGAAGCTCAACTCACACACCAAGATGCTCAACTAGAACAACAAAGTGCTGAACTAGAACGCCAAGGCGCTCAAATTTTGCACTTTACAAATGACAGAATATTAGGTATTCGCAACTTAATATCAAGTAACATTCCAGATGAAATAATTCTAGGGACTTTTCCTGAGTTAACACAAGAGGAACTTGATAAATTTAAAATTTAATTAATCGTTAAATAAGAGTGCATCTAAATAAGGCTATAGAAATATAGTCTTGTTTTTTGTTGGAGGATAATCTAATTTTTATAGTATGTAGAAAGTTCTAATCTATTGGAAAATTTACAGTTTTTTATATAGTTCTAATAATATAATCTAAATTACATTATGCGATTAAGGGTCAGTAATTAATATACTCATATAGTAATATGAATTTATGTATTTATATTGTAATAATCGTCTTACCATTGACGTAATAGGTATAGCTCTGTTATAATTTGGATAAAATTTTATTTAAGAAAGTGAGGCTGTTTTATGATTTATATGACTAGAAAAAATGTGCGCCAAGATACTCGCGCTACTACTTTTAACATGACTGTTAGTGCTTGGGAAGTTGTACAAGGCATTCAGGAGGCATTAAAAACAGAAGGGCAAAATATTACTATTGGAGAAATTATTAATAATTTAATTCTTTCGCACATGGAAAACCCAACAACTAGCAATCCTATTTGTCAAATTGATGGTGAAAAATATACTGCCCATGAGTTATGTGAAAAATATAAAGAAACGTTTAACACAAATACTACTGCTTTTGGTAGCCTATTAGAAAGTAAATGGCAATCTGAATTACAGGAGCAAGAGAAACGAAATATTTCTATTATTGAAGATTTTTATATTAGTATGATTGAAATTGAGGAAGAAATTGGTAACGAAGTTGAGGATAGACTTGAAGTTTTGGCTAATAATGCTTTATTTGAACAATTTGACCCTGCTGAAATAATTGAAATTTGCCAAACTTCTGATGCCTATCAACTAAGTTTTGATGCTCCAGACCTTGGAGAAGAAAAAGATTTGCTATCTCCACTTTGTGATAACAAATTAGAGGAGCTTAGAAATATTTTTAAAGAAAGATTTAAGAACAAAAATCGTCAGGAAATTTATTCACAATGCCTAGAAGAACTAGATGAAGATGCATTGGCGATAACACTTGCAAACATAAAAAATGAAGTTCCAAAAAGCTTTTATGATGACCAAATTCCTAGCGAAAATATTCGTGATATTTTAAATGGGACTAGTGCTTTTTATATCTACAAAAATGATAACAAAATTGAACTTATGCCTATTTTTGCTGAGTATTTTGCCAAAACTTATTTAACACCTAAAAATATGGATAAGCTTAACCCTGCCGATGTTGCAGAGCTACTAAACCCAGAGTTAATTAAGGATTTATCATACCAAGCACTAGTTACAACAACGCTTCATATGTTGCATGATAATGGGATTATCTCTCTGACAATTCAAGATTTTATCAAAGCACACAAAATTATTAGAGAGCAAAATAACTAAAACTATTTCTTCAAAAAGATACTTAGTATATACTAGGTATCTTTTATTTTTTGACAAAATTTATTATGAAAAAGTTTGAATAAATAAAAATATTGAAGTATAATAAAAGCTAAATGAAAGGGGGCTAATGCCATGAAAAGTTTGATACAGCAAAGGGAAGAACTGCTTTTACGTATTGCTGAAATTGATGAAGAAAATGAGGGTATCGAAAATAAAAATAATTCTATCAAATTAAAAGAGCTAAACAACGAGTTAATTAAGGTTAACACTAGCAAAAAAGAGGTGTCTGTCCAACTTAATATTTTACAAAATAGGGCTAATTATTTGGTTGAGCAAATTAATAAAATTTCTACTATTAATACGAAAAAGATTTTACATGCAATAAATAAACAACGATGGTATTATTTTAAAAATAAGCCTAAAATTATTATGGACAAAAATACAGGGCTTTTGTGGGCAAATTTAGATTATTTCCCATATCGCAAAAATAATACAGATTGGTATACTGTAAATCAAGTGTCTACTATTATACAAGAGTTTTCTTTTGATGAAATGGAAGGATTTCGAGTGCCTTCAGCATATGAACTTTGGGACATGATTGCTGATAGAAGCTTTCCTCAGCAGGCAGGAAGCAACTTTAAAATTAGAAAAATTGAGTGGTGGGCTATTGAACATAATGGTGGAATTAAATGTAAAAATTTGGATTTTGCAGACCCCCTAACAAATTTAAGTACTCCAAACTGTGCAATTTTACCTTGTTCTTCAATTTTGGTTGATAATACAAGTTATGCTGTTAATGTTAGAAAAGATAACTCTATCTTTACACCAGAAGAACGCTTAAAATGTACTCTACAACTATTTGTTGCCAACGGTTTAGAGCCAATTTTTAATGATGATGAAATTACGGAATTATTCAAGAAAATTTATTGCGAACGTCCAAAGTTAATTCGTCAGTTAGAATTATTAGATGAGCAAATTAAAAAGCTACAAGAAAACCATTTATTATCATCTAAATTCGATTACAGAAATTTGCTTAATAACTATAATGTAGAAGAAATAAATTTGTCAATTATTCAATATTATGAAGCTGTTCAAAAATGGGTAGATGAATTATTAAATCAACTTAGCAATTATGAAAGCCAAAAATTTAAGCTTATCTTGAATTTTCAAGCTATTGAATACAAAGTTTCCAAAAAATACGAATATAATTCTAACTTATCTAAAGAAGAAAATAGAATTTTATCTATCCGTCAAGCGTATTTTAGAAATAATATTACATTTGGGCTATATAATGTAAAAAGTCAGCTAATGGCTGTTAGAAATCAGGCTGATGATTTGCAAAAACGTATTTACGAGGCTAATAATAGTCCAAACTCTATAAATGAACTAGCAATTATTGAGGCTGAAAATCGTGCCAGCTTTAGTTTGATTGCAGAAAATACTGCCAAAATTTTAAGTTCAGCCATCGCTAGAATGGAATTTTTTGAACAACATTTTGAATTTATCGAAACTTTGATTGGTATGTGGAGTAGATGGACGGAAGATTATTGCGTTTTTAAGACTACATATAAGTCATTTTTAGAAAATGCGTGTGATAGTGATGGAATTGAGGATATTTGGAAAGTTTGGTATAGCGATTGGGAGAAACTTCGTGTTAGTATTGAAGAGAAAATGCTTCCTATTATTGAGCAGGTGTTCAAAAAAGAGCTTTCACCAAATGTTGTGGAGCAGTTAATTATTGCACTTGGAGATTATAAACGAAATATAGATAAGTTCTACCTAGAAGAACGCCGTGGAATTTATCAAAAATTTGCGTTTGAAGCTGGTGGAGAATTTCAGGATAAGTTTGAAACGGAGAGTACATTATATAAATTTACTGCTCTATTCCAAGAGGATTTGCAACAAATTATTTTTGAATGTGACAAGCCTCAGGAGAGAATTTATATTTTAAAATGGGCAAATAGCTTGTTGGATATGCAAATTGATGAAGTAATAGTTTTACTTGAGGCAAATAATAACGATATGGCTAAAGAAATTCTATTAGAATTTATTAGTCTAAAGCAAAAAAATTATGAATTATATATTGCTGATGCAAAATCTTATAGTAAGCAAAAGTTGGAGCGTGAAAAACAATACAACTCTCTAATATTTAAAATGCGTAAAGATTTGGCAGTTGGATAAATAATTTGGTGGAGGGAATTGCTCCTTCCCCAAAATTTTTATAGGTATATAAGATTTGGGAGGTAAAAAATATGGGTGCTTTTGGAAAGGTTGGGCAAGCGATGAAAAATGCTGTTAAAAGAGACGTGGAGAACAGAAAAGAATTAGCAAACCAGAAAAATTGCCATACGGCATATGAACCAGATTTGGTAAAGGTTGCAGAGATTGAAAACGAAACTAAAATTCAACTTTCTGATAAGGAAAGTGAACGCATTGAGCTTATGAAAAATGCTAAACTTGATATTTTGGAATTTGAGGTGCAAAGTAACTTAGCTATTGAGCAGGCAAAGGCTCAAGGGTTGCACAGCATGGCAAAAACTATTATGGATTTACAGGAACAACTAAACGATATCGCTCAAAAAAGATTATCAATTATTGAGCAAGGGTCGCTTCACATTGTGCGTGATATAGAAAATTTTTATACAGAATTAACAGATAAAATTAAGGCTGATGAAGAAGAGTATACAACAAACAAACTCCCAAAATTACTAGAAATTTTGGATACGTATGAAGCTGGCACTTCTGCACACAAATTGTATGTAAAAAGAATTGAAGCAGACATGATGGCACAATCAAAAAATTATATGGTGCAACTAAATAATTTAGCTGGTCGACAAACTCAAGTTATTGACGGATTTATGAAAAGTAAATATAGAATTGTTGATCAAGTTGGCTTAATTACTGCAAATTTGATTGATAATTTACCACAAAGAGATGCGATAATTCCTAAGCTTGCAACGCTAGAAGCTCAAGACTTTGTTACTCGTGAAAATATGACCGTTATTGAAATTTAGCAAAAATTGGAAACTTGGATAGGCAAAAGAATTTTTATTAAGTATCTAAATTACATTCTCTAGGCGTACCCCCTATAAATTATAGTATTTGTAAAAAATTATAAAAAAAGTATTGACTAAAAATACAAATATGATTATAATTATACGCATACCAAATACATACAAATTATAGAGGGGACGTTTAGCATGAAAAAATTTATGAGTTTATTATTAACAGGAAGTTTACTTATGGCCACAATGGTTGGGTGTTCTTCTAATTCAGATACAGGAACGGCAAGTGGCAAAACAGATACTTTAATTATGGGAACAAACGCACAATTCCCACCGTTTGAATATTATGAAGGCAATAGAATTACTGGGTTTGATGTAGAACTCGCTGCACTTATTGCTGGTGAATTAGGAATGAACCTAAGAATTGAAGATATGGAATTTAACACTTTAGTAGGAGCAGTTCAAAATGGAATGATTGACGTTGTAGTTGCAGGAATGACAGCGACTGATGACCGTAAAACACAAATTGATTTTACAGATGGTTATTTCTATTCTAAACAAATGGTTATAGTTCCAACCAATAGTGATATTACAGATATTGACGACCTAGAAGGTAAAAGAATTGGAGTACAATTAGGAACAACAGGAGATATTTTTGCCTCAGAATTTATTGAAGATGCAAGTATTATCAAGTTTGATAAAGGTGCTATGGCTGTTGCTGATTTAAAAAATGGAACAGTTGACGCTGTAATTATTGATGAACAACCTGCCACAAGTTTTGTAAGTGGTCAAAACGATATCAAGTTATTAGAAGTTCCTTTTGCCGAAGAAGAATATGCAATTGGTCTTAAAAAAGGAAATACTGAATTATTAAATGATATAAATAACGCCCTTGCAAAATTAAAATCTAACGGTGCATATGACACATTGTACACAAAATATTTTTCAGATGCAGATTAATTAACAAAAGAGGTTAGGGGAAATTATCCTTAGCCTCTTTTAAAAAATATTTATGCCGTTAATCATTTAAATATAAAGATGGAGGGGAATAATTTGTTTTCAATAGAAAGAACACAAGCGTTTTTTCAGGTATTTATAGACGGAAAATTTTATTTAACAGTGTTAGACGGGATTTATAACACTTTATTATTAACGTTTATAGCAACATCAATCGGGCTTCTTATTGGGTTAGTAGTAGCACTAATTCAAATTGCAGAAGTGCCTGAAAAAAAGGGCGCATCAACTTTTTTCACAAAATTATTAAAGTTAATAGCAAAAATTTATGTAGATATTATAAGGGGAACACCCGTTGTTGTACAAATTTCATTTTTATGGCTAGTAGTTTTAGGACCATTAGACTTACCTAGAGTTTTAGTTGGAGGTCTTGCATTTGCAATAAATAGTGGTGCTTATATGTCTGAGGTAATCCGTGGAGGGATTGAAAGTATTGACAAAGGGCAAATGGAAGCTGGGCGTTCTCTTGGACTTAGCTACAAACAAACTATGCAGTTTATTATTTTACCACAGGCAATCAAACAAATGTTGCCAGCTTTAGTAAACGAATTTATCAACCTAATTAAAGAAACTGCAATCATTGGATTTATTGGTGGTATGGACCTTATGAAAGCCGCAAATATAATGATTGGAACAACATATAATTACGAAATTCCACTACTTATGGTAGCTATAATTTATCTTGCAATGACTATGGTTTTAACAAGATTTATGAGAGTTATCGAAAAGAATTTAAGCAACGGAAAATAATAGTTTGGCAAGGTCTTTTGACTTTGCTAAATACTATATATAAGGAAAGGAAGCATAATTTTATGATAGAAATTAAAGATTTACATAAAAAATATGGAAGCCTTCATGTATTAAAAGGGATTACAGATACAGTAAATCAAGGTGAAGTTGTAGTAATTATTGGGCCATCAGGTTCAGGAAAATCTACATTTTTAAGATGTGTAAACAAAATGGAAGACCCAACAGAAGGGCATATTTTAATTGATGGCGATGATATTACAGACCCAAATATTGATATAAACGTAGTCCGACAACGTGTAGGAATGGTTTTTCAGCACTTTAACTTATTTCCAAATATGACTATTCTCCAAAACATTACACTTGCTCCTATTCAAGTCAAAAAGATGTCCCAAGTTGAAGCCGAAAAAATAGCGTTTGACCTGCTGGCTAAAGTTGGACTCCAAGATAAAGCTAAAGAGTATCCAAACAGATTATCAGGAGGGCAAAAACAACGTATCGCTATTGCAAGGGCGCTTGCCATGAACCCAGAAGTAGTTTTATTTGATGAGCCAACCTCAGCATTTAGACCCAGAGATGGTAAAAGAAGTTTTGGCAGTAATCAAAGACTTGGCAAACGAAGGAATGACTATGATGATTGTAACTCACGAAATGGGGTTTGCAAAAGAGGTAGGAACACGAATTATATTTATGGACGGTGGAAACATAATGGAACAAGGAACACCAGCCCAAGTTTTTGACAATCCACAACAAGCACGTACACAAGAATTTCTAAGCAAAGTTTTATAAGACTATTCAAAAGATAGTCTTATTTTTTTGGCAAAATCAAAAAAAGATACGCTATTTCTACCTATTATAATAACATCATTTTTATATCCAAATGCCAAACCTTCCAAAAATCCTATTTGCTTTGCTCACCTTACCCCAAAACTAGCTCCTTCTTTTCAAAAACCACTTCATTTATAACTCCAATCCAAAATCTCAATTTCAAAAATCGTGATGATCATACTTTTTTGTCCACTTGCTCATTTATTTCTCAAAATGATGCCACGAAACTAACTTATATATCAACTTTCTTCTTATATATAAATTAGTCAAAATAATAATTTTATGAAAACAACAACTTGTCCTGCAAAATTTACTATCAAAAATCATTTTGAACACCAGAATAAAGATAATATTACACCATAAAATATATATCGCCAAATATTAAGTGTCATAATGTACTCATTGGTATAGCTTACATTTGCTAATAATATTTAAACAAATTGGACTAGCTTGTATTTCTAAATGCCCTAATGTTAACCCAATAACTTTGAATAAAATATGAAAAATATACAACTTATCAGCATAAAAACACTTGCCTCACCTATTTCTAAAACCCTCAAAATAAAGTATACATAAGATAATAAGTCATTTTTTTTGATTTATACAAATATAAAATTAAATTTTCCACCTATAAAAAAAGAAATTTCATGTACAGGCATTGCTACAAGCGTTGAAAATACAGTGTTTTAATAGTCTGATTGATTAGTCATCAAAATTTAACAAGTTGTACAAACAAAATAAAAAATGAATTTTACAAAAAAACTTCTTGCAAAACTGTTAACGGTAAGTTATAATGAGATTTATAAAAAATAAGTAAAGTTGTAACAAAACTGAAATATAACATTAGTCATAACTTTACAGGATTATGTATATGAAAGGGGAAATACAGTATGGCTAGATATATTGTCAAAAGATTTTTTTCAATGATTGTTACTCTATTTATCATTGGGACGATAACATTTTCCTTAATGCACTCAATTCCAGGAAGTCCTTTTTCTTCAGAAAGAACATTATCACCTGAGATGGAGCAAGCATTAATGGCAAAATATGGGTTAGACCAGCCACTTTACAAACAATATTTTAATTATTTAGGGGGCTTATTGCAAGGAGACTTAGGGCTTTCAATGACAAAGCTTGGAGTATCTGTAAATGATATGATTGGTGAAGGATTACCAACATCAGCAAAAGTTGGATTTTCAGCAGTTGCATTAATTTTAGCACTAGGTATACCAATTGGAATTATATCAGCATTAAAACAAAATACAATTTTAGACCACATCGTAATGTTTATTGCAACAATCGGTATCGCTGTACCAAGTTTCGTAATCGGAACATTTATAATGTATGTATTTGGAGAAATTTTAGGCTGGATACCAGCAGGAGGACTTAGCGATTGGAAGTCTTACATTGGTCCAGTTATTGCACTTGCAGGGTTTTCACTTGCATATGTAACTCGTCTTATGCGTTCTAGTATGCTAGAAGTGCTACGCCAAGACTACATAAGAACGGCAAAAGCTAATGGTTTGAGCCAAATTAGAGTAATCGGTAAACACGCACTAAAAAATGCACTTATTCCTGTTGTAACTTACGTAGGACCAATGGTTGCAAGTATTTTAACTGGGTCTTTCGTTGTAGAAAAAATCTTTGCAATTCCAGGAATGGGACGCTACTTTACAGAGAGTGTTACAAATCGTGACTATACTGTAATCATGAGTATGACGCTGTTCTATGCAGCTATTTATATAGTAATGGTTTTATTGGTAGATATTGCTTATGCACTTATCGACCCAAGAATTAAGCTTGATGATTAGGAAAGGGGGTACATTATGAATAATGAATGGACACGAGTAACCAGAGAAGAAATGACAGGTTCTGAGGCAACTCGTAAAAGTTTAACATATTGGCAAGATGTTTGGCGCAGATTAAGACAAAACGTAATGGCTATGACAGGGCTTATTATGATTATAACAATTAGTTTACTTGCAATATTTGGACCTATGTTTTCAGATTTTAGTTATTCTGACCAAGTTTTGGCTTATGCAAATATTCCTCCAAGAATTGAAGTTACAAAAATTACAGATGACCACTATGTTTATGTTCACAATGAGTTTCGTCTAATTGAAGTAACTGCCGATGGAGAATTAATTGGTATTCCAGAAGAAATTGAAAAAAATACTATCAATAGATATATCACATACAACATTGGTGGTAACGAAGTAAAATTTGATTACTCAAGTGCAATGGCTTCTACTGGAAAAAAAGGGTCAACAGCAACTGAGGAAGTTAGCAATAAAATGATTGATAAGTATGAGATTTATGTAAACGGTTCTCCAATCGACAAATACAACGCTAAAGAAGTATCAAACAAAACTTACTTCTTAGGAACAGATAATTTAGGTCGTGACGTTTGGACTCGTGTACTTTATGGAGCTAGAATTTCTTTAACTGTAGGTTTAGTTGCCTCAATTGTAAACGTATTTATCGGAGTATTATACGGTGGAATTGCTGGTTATGAAGGTGGAAAAGTAGATAATATTATGATGCGTATCGTTGATATTATAAATTCTGTACCACTTCTTCTAATCGTAATCATGTTAATGGTAGTAATTGAGCCAGGTTTAAAAACAATTATCCTAACAATAGGGCTAGTTTATTGGGTAGGTATGGCACGTCTTGTGCGTGGGCAAGTTTTAAGTTTAAAAGAGCAAGAATTCGTTTTAGCAGCAAGAGCATTAGGGGTATCTAAAGGAAAAATCATCGTAAGACACCTTATCCCAAATGCAATTGGACCAATTGTAGTTTCAATGATGATGGCAATTCCTAGTGCTATCTTTACAGAGTCATTTTTAAGTTTTATCGGTCTTGGAGTATCAGCTCCAGAAGCATCTTGGGGAACACTTGCAAATGATGCATTAGGTGGAATTCGTTCATACCCATATCAATTAGTAGTACCATCAATTGCAATCGCACTTACAATGTTTGCATTCAATTTCTTAGGTGATGGACTTCGTGATGCATTAGACCCAAGATTACGTAAATAAGAGGTGAAAATAATGAATAAAGAGAAAATTTTAGAAGTTAAGGGACTAGAAACCTCTTTCTATACACACCTAGGGGAGGTTCAATCAGTAAGAAATGTATCATTTGATATCGCAAAAGGAGAAGTTGTTGGTATCGTTGGGGAGTCAGGAAGTGGAAAAAGTATCACTTGTATGTCGATTATGAAACTTCTAACTCACCCAGGAAAAGTTAAAAACGGGGAAGTTCTATTTAAAGGAGAAGACTTAATCAAAAAGACTCCAAAAGAGATGAGAGAAATCCAAGGAAACGAGATTTCTATGATTTTCCAAGACCCAATGACTGCCCTAAACCCAGTTTATACAATCGGAAACCAAATGATAGAAGTTATTTGTGCTCACAAAAATTTGTCTAAAAGTGAGGCAGAAAAAGTAGCTATCAAAATGCTAGAAGCTGTTGGTATCCCATCACCAGAACAACGTTTGAAAAACTATCCTCATGAGTTTTCTGGTGGTATGCGCCAACGTGCAATTATTGCTATGGCTCTTTCTTGCGAACCAGAATTATTAATTGCAGATGAGCCAACTACAGCACTAGATGTTACAATTCAAGCTCAAATATTAGATTTATTAAAAGGATTACGTGAAAAATTAGATACATCTATTATTTTTATCACTCATGACCTTGGAGTTATTGCAGAATTATGTGATAGAGTAATTGTAATGTATGGTGGAATGATGATGGAAGAAGCAACAGTTGAGGAGCTATTTAGAAACCCTCAAAATCCATACACAATTGGGCTTTTACGCTCAGTTCCAAACCCAGAAACTCTAACAAAACAAACGTTAGTACCAATTCCAGGTTCACCACCAGATATGTTACACCCTCCAAAAGGTTGTGCATTCTTTAGAAGATGCGACTTTGCAGTGGCAAAATGTGCTGAAGAAATGCCAAAATTATACGAAATTTCAAAAGGACACAGAACACGTTGCCACTTGCATCACCCAGATGCTCCAGAGTCGGTAAGAATTAATTTAGGAGGTGAGTAAAATGGCATCAGAATATTTAGTAGAAGTTCAAGGCCTAAAAAAATACTTCACAAAAACTAGTGGTCTTTTCAAGAAAACTGAGAAGCACATCAAAGCTGTAGATAATGTATCATTTGGAATTCGACCAGGTGAAACTCTAGGTCTTGTTGGAGAATCAGGTTGTGGAAAAAGTACTACAGGACGTACAATTCTAAAGCTTTATGAGCCAACAGGAGGAAAACTTTTATACAATGGTGAAGATATTACTCACCTAAATGATAAACAAATGCTTCCTTATAGAAAACGTATGCAAATGATTTTCCAAGACCCATACGCATCACTAAATAGTCGTATGACAATCTCAGATATTATCGGTGAAGCCATTGATACTCATAACGTTGCAAGCTCTACTGATGAGAGAGAACATATTATTGCAAGCCTTCTACAAAGAGTAGGCCTTATGAAAGACCACGCAAGCCGTTACCCTCATGAATTCTCTGGAGGACAACGCCAACGTATTGGGATTGCAAGAGCTTTGGCAGTAAATCCAGAATTTATAATTTGTGATGAACCAATCTCGGCACTAGACGTTTCAATTCAGGCACAAGTTGTAAATATGTTAGAAGAAATTCAGGCAGAAACAGGAATGGGATATTTATTTATTGCCCACGACTTATCAATGGTAAAACATATATCAAACAGAATTGGGGTTATGTACCTTGGAAACTTGGTTGAGATTGGTGGTAGTGATGATGTTTATTGCGAACCAGCTCACCCATACACAAAAGCTTTATTATCAGCAATTCCAATCCCTGACCCAACTAGCGAAAAATCTAAATCAAGAATTATTTTGCAAGGTGATGTACCAAGTCCACTAAATCCACCATCTGGCTGTAGATTTAGAACAAGATGCCAATATTGCATGGAAAGATGTAGCGTTGAAGAACCAACTTTACACACAATTAATGGAGAACATCAGGTAGCTTGTCATTTATATGATAAATAATTGCTCCTAAATTAGGACTGGTCAATTACTAATAAAGGACACGTATCAATAATATATATAATATACAAGTTTACTTATAATCCCTTTATAATTTTATGGTAAACTTGTATAACATTGGTTTTATTTTATAAACAGAAAGGTGAACTAATATGAAATTAAATAAAAAATTTATGTCTACAATGGCTTTAGTATTAGCATCAAGTATGGCTTTAACAGCTTGTGGAAGTAACGACAGTTCAACACCATCAACTTCAGCTCCATCAACTTCAACTCCATCAAGCGACGCATCAAGCAATGCAGAAGCATCAACTCCTGTAGAAGATAATGTAAGACGTACATCAGATGGATATAAAATTTCTGATACTCAAGAATTTATCTTCAACTTAGGAGCAGACCCATTAACAATTGACCCACAACTAAACTCTGCAACAGACGGAAGCCACGTAATTACAAATATGTTTGAAGGTTTAATCCGTGAAAGTGGTGGAGAAGTAACTCCAGGAATGGCAAAAAGTTGGGATATCTCAGACGACGGGCTTACATATACTTTCCACCTTAGAGATGGTATCAAATGGTCAGATGGCCAACCTGTAGTAGCAGGAGATTTTGAGTACGCTTGGAAACGTGCTGTAGACCCTGCAACTGCTTCAAAATACGCATATATCTTTGGTTCTGCAAACATCTTAAATGCTAATGATATCGTAGATGGAAAAACAGACTTTAACGAACTTGGAGTAGTAGCATTAGACGATAAAACTTTACAAGTAACGTTAGAAATGCCAACAGAATATTTCTTACGCCTTACTGGTTTCCCAACGTTTATGCCAGTTCGTGAAGATATTGTAGATCCAGATGGAATTTGGGCTAAAAAACCAGAAACAGCAATCTCTAATGGACCATTCATGTTACAATCATACTCAATGAGTGACAACATGGTATTAGTAAAAAATCCTAACTACTGGAATGCTGATAATATTGAATTAGAAAAAATCACAATGAGAATGATTACAGAAGCATCAACAGCTTATACAGCGTTTAACTCAAACGAAGTATACCTAATTGATGAAATTCCAACAGCAGAGATCGGAAACCTTATGGCAACAAGCCACGAATTCTATATTGAGCCATACATCGGAACTTACTTCTTAATTTTTGACTTAGAAGATAATGAAGTTTTACAAGATGTTAACGTACGTAAAGCTCTAAACTATGCAATTGACCGTACAGAAATTACAGAACACGTTACAAAAGGAGGGGAAATCCCAGCAACTTCATTTGTAGGTCCTGGATTTACTGATGCAAACGGAAAAGATTTCTACTCAGTAGGTAACATGGAACACGATAATTATGGAATTCCAAAACAAGCAGATATTGCAGCAGCTCAAGCAGCATTAGCAGAAGCAGGATATCCAAACGGAGAAGGCTTCCCAACTCTTGAGTATATGTACAACACAAACGATGGGCATAAAGCAGTTGCTGAAGCTATCCAACAAATGTGGAAAGAAAACTTAGGAATTGATGTAACTCTTACAAATCAAGAGTGGGCAGTATTCCAAGAAACTAGAAATAACAAAACATTTACTGGTTTAGCTCGTCACGGTTGGATTGGAGATTACGCAGACCCTAACACAATGTTAGAAATGTTTATCTCAAACAGTGCGCAAAACAATATGGGTTACTCAAGTGAAGAATTTGATGAGCAATTGTATTTAAGCCGTGTAACTACAGGTACAGAACGTATGGATCACCTTTACAAAGCTCAAGAAATCTTAATGAACGACCTACCATTAATCCCAATCTATTACTACACAAATCCATTGTTAGTAAAAGATGAAGTTCACCAATGGGAAATCACTTCAACAGGTAAATACTACTTCGGAAATACGGTTATGATTGACCTAGACTAATCAAAAAAGCTGACCTCTAACACAGGTTGGCTTTTTTATTGTTCACACATATATATAAAGGAAGAAACTCCTACTTTTTAACCCTACATTTCAAAATTTTATTAACACCCTGTCATAATATAAATAACTTTTGGACGAGAAGTTTAAATAATATCCAAATACTTACCCTACAATTATTCAAATACCACAAAACTCACCTCTACAATATAGCTTAATTTACTAAAATCCTGTCCAAAAATTGATAAATTGTTAACACTTATCCAAGCTAATATTTAAAAGTTGTTAAAAACTACGCTATATTTATATTGTAAAGTAGTAGTTACCCACTCAACTCATACTCCTACTTTCCAAATTTTATCCTAATATAAAATGATATGAATAAATTATGAAGATAAATATGTAGAAAAACCCCTTATTTATGAAGAAATCCCATACTCTTTATAATTTTTCAAAATTCCACCCTAATTTGATAGTTTTATGAAGATAATATGTAGATGATATATTGATAATAATTTAATTTATAATATGTCCTACTAGGCGAGCTTGCTCCTTAATTTAAAAAAAATATCAAACTCCATTTGCAGTTGTATATACAATTTGGATTTGATAAAATATAAATAGAAAGGAGGAACGATTATTAAACGATTTGAATTTAGACCAACAACAGATTGTGTTTTTAAAATTATGTTTGACCAAGATACTACAAATATTGCACTACTCGATTTAATTAATGCTGTAGTCAAATCTGATGGCCTCAAATTTACCAAAATTGAACGCCGAGAAAGCGAAGTCCCTAGGCAGGCAGGTAATGGAGTCCCCAAAATTACTATGGATATTTGTGGTACTCTTGAAGATGGGACTATTGTTGATATTGAGATGCAAACTACTAGCCGTGGAAAAATTGTTCAACGTTCTGCATATTATGCATCAAGACTATATAGCAAGCAGGATTTATCACACTCCAAATACGATAAATTAAATCCTGTTATTTGTATTTGGTTTTTGACATTTGATAATATTGGAGAAGAAAGTAGTAAATACGTTCATCTGCGTAAAAATAATAATATTATAGTAGAAACTAGTGAAATATTAACCACTAGAACTTTATCAGAACATTTTGTATCACTAAAAGCAATTGAGTACCACCCATCAACTAAGAAGTATGATGCCAGATTACAAGAATGGATTAAATTTTTAAATAGTCCTGAGGAATTTGCAAAAACAGCTGATGATGTATTCAAAAAAATGTATGACTGTATAGAAACTGTAAATACTGATAAATATGTTGTGGAGGAGGTGAAACGTATGGTTAGTTATATTGATGAGGTTAGAAATGATGCTCAAGAACGTGGTGAAGCCATCGGGATTATGAAAGGCGAAGCTATCGGGATTATGAAAGGTGAAGCTATCGGGATTATGAAAGGTGAAGCCATCGGGATTATGAAAGGTGAAGCCATCGGTAAAATTAAAGCTTTTTTATCTATTGGTTATACTCCTACTCAAATTGCACAACATCTTAATGAAAACCTTGAGCAAATTCTCGATATTATCGACTCTTTTAAAACTTCACCATAAATAATTTCCTACAAGGAGGTGAAACGTATGGTTAGTTATATTGATGAGGTTAGAAATGATGCTCAAGAACGTGGTGAAGCTATCGGTAAAATTAAAGCTTTTTTATCTATTGGTTATACTCCTACTCAAATTGCACAACATCTTAATGAAAGCCTTGAGCAAATTCTCGATATTATCGACTCTTTTAACAAATAATATAATAAATAAAAAGCTATTTTCTCTTATATTTTTTAGAAGATAGCTTTTTTTGTATGCCAAAATAAAAAACACCCTCTATCACTTAAGATAGAGAGTGTTTTTAAATCTTAGTTTAATGCGTTGTTCATTCTTACTAAAATAGTAGCCATTTCTGCTCTAGTTACTACTTTTTCTGGTGACATTTGCCCATCACCTGTTCCATTTAATAATCCAGCACTTACACAATAATCAATTGCTTGAGCGTAGTCTGAATATCTTGTATCTTCAAAAGAGATAACTTGTTTGTTTGTTGCAATTTTACCTGCTGTTACTTCAAATAATACTTGAGCTAACACTTCACGAGTAATTTCATCTGTTGACATTACAATTTCTAATGTGCTTTCTGAAAGTTTAGAACCTACAGATGCCATTGATGAGAATGCCCAATGTTTTTCGTTAGTTACATATTTTTCTACTATTGTACGGTCTAAGTTCATGTCTGTAACACCGTTTAATAATAAAACTCTATCTAAGAAAGTAAATGTATCTGCCACTTGTAAAGCTTGTGATGGATTGTATGCACCACTTGGCATTCCTGTTACTAACCCAAGCTCTGCAGCTTCTTTTACCGATTTATCTGCCCAATGCTCTGGAGTTAAGTCTGTAAATTCAGCATCTACAATTGGTTCTAAAACAATTGATTTTGTAAATAAAGTAATATCCACATCTACCAAATTCAATAATTCTGGCTGAACTACAATTGTCGCAATTTCTGTAGCTGTTAATTTATCCCCTAAAAGCTCTGTTAAAGTTTCTACTGTAACTACTAATTCTAAGCTTGTGTATGGAAGATTTACTTCTAAAGTTGTTTGGATTTCTTCTTTATCAGCATCATCTAACATATCTAATTTCTTCTCTGTTGCAGAAATAGTTGAAGCTGTTAAATTGTACTTTTCAATAAGCTCTGTAAATACTTCTAATTGAACCTCAGTCAAACTTTCAATCTCAGCTTTTAATACTGTTTCTACAAAGATTGCTACTTTATCTACAGTTTCAGTTGTAGTTTCTGTTTCCGTAGTTGTTGTAGTTTCTGTAGTTGTTGTTGAGCTACTGCTTGAACTAGAACTATTTGAGTTACTAGCAGCTTCATCATCTTCTGGGACAACTGCAATAAATACAACTCTTACCAAAATTTCTAATGTGCTTTCATTTCCAAATTCATCTTGTGCAGTGTAAGTTAATGTGTAAACTCCAATTTGGCTAGTGTCTACAGCTGGGACAACTGCTCCTGTTAAATCTGTAATTACCAATTCAACTTGTGCATTATTTCCATTTACATCTGTTGCAGTTACAGTTGGTAAAGTAAATGTATTTCCTCTATAAACTGTAAATGTTGTTGCTCCAGTATAGTTAAAAGTTGGCGCTTCTGTTTCTTCTTCGTCCTCTTCATCTACATCAGGAGTTTCTGTTTCTTCTTCGTCCTCTTCATCTACATCAGGAGTTTCTGTTTCCTCTTCGTCATCTTCATCTACATCAGGAGTTTCTGTTTCCTCTTCGTCATCTTCATCTACATCAGGAGTTTCTGTTTCCTCTTCGTCCTCTCCATCTACATCAGGAGTTTCTGTTTCCTCTTCGTCCTCTCCATCTACATCAGGAGTTTCTGTTTCCTCTTCGTCCTCATCTTCTAATTCAGCTTCTTTAATTACTACAATCTCATCAGTATTTCTAATTCTGATACGGTCTCCTTCATTGTTTTCTGATGCAAGACCAATAACTTCAATAGTATCTCCAACATTAATTCTATCAAATACGTTAGTTTCATCTCCAGAACCACTTACAATGTATCCATCTACATAAATACGAGCTACTCCACTTCCATCATCAAAGAAAATGTTACCCGAAGTTGAGTCACCAATTTCTGTAATAACTCCTGTTGCCTTAATCAAAAGCCCTTCGTTTTCTTCTAACATAGTTTCTGCTGTTGTCATTTCTGTTGGCTCTACTAAATTGATTGACTCATCAATAATTTTTACACCACTAGTTTCACGAACTTCTCCTAGTTGAGTATCCCCTTCATATTGCCCAACAACCCCAGTAATTTGAACTTTTTGCCCAAGTGCCAATGGGAAATCTGAAATTGGGTGAATTGTAATTCCTGCTGTTTCATCTTGAACATAAACAACATCAAAGAATTTGTTTCCATCTACTGTATTTCCAGCTGTTACATACCCTTCAATTGTGTAAGTTTCACCTAATAAATCTGGGAAGTTATCACCATCTTTATCTACTCGTAAATCTGCAATTGGAGTAATAGTTTTCTCTTTTTCTGGTGCTAAATCATTTAATAGATTTTTCATGATAATTGGGTTTGAGTATTCGCTAGATGGGTCCATCTCAAAGTCTGAGAAGAATGTAACCCCTGATAATACTACTTTTTGCCCGTTTGGTAAAGTTTCAATTGCAAGTGCTATACCTTCACCAATTTCTACTGGTGTATTATCCCCAGCATTATCACCATCAGCACTGTAAGTTGTTTTGTGACCTTTTACGATATACTCAGCATCACCCTCAACTAATACAGAGTTTCCACTAAAGAAGCTGAAGTGTCCTACTGTTGAGCTTGATGAAACGTAATCAATTCCATCTGTGTATTGGCTATCATCATTATAATCTGTAAAGTATAAACGGTAGTTTTGCCCACCATTATTTACATCATCTAATAATTGGTCATCGTTAAATCTTGACTCTGCTCCAATTTTTTCCAAAATTTTGTTAGCTTGAGTTGCGTTTCCTAATGCACAATAGTTATCTCCATAATCAGATTTTGAAGCTAAGATTAAATTTCCACCTGCTTCTACGAAATGGTTAATTGCTTCTAACTCATCTTCGCTATATGCTTCATTTGTGTTAGGGTCTGTAATAATTAGTAGGTCAAATCCGTTTAATAATTCGTCTGTTAACTCACTATTTACAGGGTTAATTGTCACTACCCCTCCATTATCTTGAATAACTTCTGTTACATAGTTCATATTATCAACGTATCCACCTGTTACATACGCATTAGTTTTTGAACCATCAATCATAACTCTTGTTACTTCATCAGCCGTAACACCTTGAACTTCAATTCTTTCTGAGAATTCACGCTCTCCACCATTAACTTTTGCAGTTACAACAGCTTCTATTGTATTGTATCCTGATTTGTTAATTACGATATCAACCGTTGATGTTCCTTGCTCTGCTGGAGATACATCTTCCATATCTTCATCAGTTGCTACCAACTCACCATTGAAATAATATTTTACTACAATTTCTTCAATTCTAGCTTCATCATTGTTATAAACTACTGTTTCTACTTGAATTGTATCTCCAATGATTGCCTTATATGCACTAGCTTCAACGTGAGAAATACCAATATTTTCCTTTTCGTTAATCCACATAGGCGCAGTTACTGCAATATCTCCATCAGCTTGAGTTACTCTTACATAGAAATAAGTAGAGTTTTCAACGTCTGCTGGGTCAATTGAGAAGTCCCAAGTTTTTTGGTTACTAGTTCCTGTTGTAGAAGTGTGTACTGCTCCTCCATCAGTAATTAATTCGATTTTTGAAATTACATCAGAATTATCTGGGTCATAAACATCAATACTAAAGTCTAACTTTGTTTGGTCTAATAAAATTGACCCCATAGTGTGACCATTAAGCTCATAAGAAATTTGTAAGTTTTCATCTTCTGTAGAATAAACTCTCATATCTCTAAGTGCTTGATATACGTTTTCTGTAGTTAATGAATCGGCTTCAATTACTGTTCTTGCAGTGTTTGCGTTACCCCATAAACCTTTGTGGTTATCTTGGTTGTTTGTTGGAGCTACGTGCCAACCTTTATCTAATGCACGAGTATAATATTCATAAGATGGGAAATATCCACTACCATTTACTGGACCTTCTCCGTTTCCTACCTCAATTAATGTTACAACTTTATCAACTTCTGCATCATAAAATCCAAAGTCACTAAAATCTCCAAACGTAGTTCCTGGGTGGTTAAGTTGAGAAATTGACTGTGGTTGAGCTTTTAGAGCTTCATAATATGCTGGTAAATCCATTGCTGCATTAGTACGAGTTTCAAAACCTTCTGTATTAAATGTGTTTATGTGACCCCATTTTCCAGTTCCTGAAGACCATGTCATTTCAAATGCATACATTGCGATAAATTCGCCTTCTTTGTTTGCAGCTTCGGCAGCTTCCTTTCCTGTTACCCATTGCCAACTCATTGAACCATCATCAAAACTTGCTAAAGTATCATTTGCAAACCAGTTTGAGTGGTCTGTTACTGCAAAGAAATCAAGTTGAGCGTTATTTTCTGCATAATCATAAGCTTCATAAATCGTCCCTTGACCATCAGAAAGTGTTGTATGAGAGTGAAGTTGACCAAAGAATAATGATTTCTCAGCCACTACTAAAGTCCATTCTCTAGTTGCTTCATTTCCTGAAACGTCTGATACAGCAAAGTTTACAGTGTAGTTTCCTTCTTCTAAAGCACCTGGGTTATACATAATTGTGATTTCTTGAACTTCAATTTCTTGAACTAACTCATCAAGATTTTGTACTACAGTCATAATTCCATCATCTTCTACAGGAACTTCAATTGTAATAGGAGAAGTTGCAAATTGAATATGCTCAGATACATCTTTTCCATCAAATTCTAACACGATGCTATTTTCATCAATCCCTAATCCTAAATCATAAAATGAAACTGTAATTGTTGGCGCTTCTCCTGGCTTAGCAGAAAGAGGTGTTACATCTGTAATTGTTGGGGCAATATCATCATCTGCTGTAATTGCAATATCAGCAGTTTCCACTCCAACATTTCCTGTTACATCAGTTGCAATTACGTAATAAGTTATTACTGTTCCTGCTTTTAATTCATCTTTAGAAATAGTTGCTGAATAAGTATCTCCAACAAATCCAACTAATTCCATATCCAAAATAATTGCATCAGCTGGAATTTCAACTTCCGAAATTTCCGTAACCTCTTCTACAATAACTTCAATCTCATCAGAAATTTCAGTAGCTTCAGAAATTGTATATGCAAGCTCAATTGTACTTATTGCTCTGTTATCTGTAACATCTGCCGAAATAACTAAGTCTTGGAAAATGCTAGCTTTAGTTAAAGTTTCATCTAAAATAATTGTTGGCGCTTCTTCATCAGGCGTTGCAAAATCAGTAGTTACAGTCATTCCACAAAGTACTGCTTGGTTAGTTAAATAATCCATAACACCAGTAATATTTACTTCATCACCAACATTATAGTTACCCCAGTTTGCAAAATTGTAAACTACAAGTTCTTCTGCTCCTTGAGTAATTATTGTTCCTTGACTACTTCCAAGCTCTGTAAATGTAACACCTTCCATAGTTACTAACGAACCTTCGTAATCACGAGTTAATGCTTCAGCCACAGTAATAATATGAGGTTCTGGCAATTCTACACCAGTGTTCAAAAGTTCTACCCCGTTTGTAGTAGCAACTCTTAAAGATGCAGCCCCAGAGCTATTACTTCTGTTTCCATAAACGATAATCTCATCACCAATGTTGTAATTAGAAGCTTTATCATCAGTAGAAACATTAAAGTTAATCAAAATCCCTGCTGTTTCATCTTGAATATACATACGGGCAGAAGTTTCAATTCCAGTAACTACCCCTTTGATATACATCATATCAGTAGTATTTTCTTCCAAAGTTCTAGCTCTTGCGATAGAAATATATTCATTTGCAAGCTCAATAGTTGCAGTCGTTCCGATAATTCTTTGAGCGCCTTCATATACTCCAATTACACCAGTAACATTTAAATTATCACCTTGCTCATATCCATCTAAATCAGCAGATACAATTTGAATTTTATCATCACCTTGAATTAAATATTTATCTTCGTATCCTTCTGTTCCAAGGTCTAACTCAACATCTGTTAACTTAACTAATTGTGACTCATAATCTCCACTTAATGCTTGTGAAATAGTAATTTGTTTAGCATCTGGCACACCAATATTTTGTGTCAAAATTTCGATTGTTGGTTCACCAATTGTAACTAAGTTTCCAAAGCTTCCAACTTCTCCAGATACACTAACTTGGTTTCCAGCAGAATAAATATTATGAGTATCATAATCCGTTACAACTACTGCAATACCAGCTGTTTCATCTTGAATATATACAATTGAATACCCGTGGTTTTCTGCAATAACAACCCCTGTAACTGTTCCTGCTACTAATACTTCTTCTCCAGCTAAAGAACGAGCAACAGAAATATCAATAGTCCCTTCAGGAACTGGAGCTGCAACTATTTGTGCTGTTGTTGCCGAACCAATTAATTGAGCAACCCCATTATAAGTTCCCATTACACCAGTAATAGTTACGTTATCACCAACAGAGAAATTTCCATAATCCCCAAAGTAATATACGCTCATTTCGTTATCACCTTGTGTAATAGTTGTAAATGCTGAACCTAATTGAGTAAATGTTACATCAGACATTGTAACAAGTTGGCTTTCATACTTTCCACTTAATGCTTCTTCCATAGTTAACTCTAAAGCTTGTGGCACTCCTACAAATCCATTATTATCAACAGCTTCAAACTCCTCTAATGTTACAGCACTAGATGCAGTTCCAACCTTTGCTAAAATAGTGATTTGGTCACCAATCTCATGTTTTGCATACTCTGTAGCATCAAGATTTATAGCAATACCAGCTGTTTCATCTTGAATATAAATTCTATAAGTTGTACTATAAGAGTTTTGACCAGTAATTGTTCCTGTTACCTGAACAACTTCTCCAGCTTGCTCCCTAGCTGATAAAATAGTAATCGACTCATCTGGGTTTAGCGTTGTCTCTGGAGTTTGTGGCTCATCTGGAGTAGTTACAGTTCCATCACTCATTGTAATAGTAGTAGTTGCTCCACAAATTTGATATTCTGAATTATATCTATCTAATACACCAGTAATATTTACTACATCACCAACTTTGTAATTTTCATAATCTGGGTGGTTGTTGAAGTTATAAATGATTAATTGCTCTCCATTTCTTTCAACAACTGTTCCACTTCCACTATCAATAGAAACAAATTCTACAGCTTCAACTGTTACCAACAACCCTTCTTGAGCTCCTGTATTTGCTTGAGCAATAGAAATTATTTGCGCTTCTGGAAGGGCAACATTTTTTGCACTAATTTCTACGATATCACTATCAGCAGTTTTTGGAGCAATTGCAATAGCACTTGAACTATTTGTTTTTGTTCCTGTTAATGTAATTTCATCTCCAACCGAAAAATCTGCTGTTGATAATGAATGATTAGTAAAGTTAACTACAATCCCAGAAGTATCATCTTGAATATATAAGCGATTGGCGTTTTCAATTCCTGTAACAACTCCTGTAACTTGTAATCCAACTGTATTTTGTGTATATGTTCTAAAGTCAGCAATTGTTAAAGAGTCTGCAGGATTTAAAACGTTGTTTGAATTATCAAAGTCTTCTTCCTCTTCAGACTCATCATCATTTTCATCTTCCTCAGACCCGTCATCATTTTCGTTATCTAATTCTTCATCTAACTCTTCTTCAAGTTCAGCGCCTTCTACTAAATCAAACTCTGTAACTCCACCTACCAATTGAGCAGTTCCATTATAAGTACCAACTACTGCAATAACATCTACAATATCACCAACATTATAATTTTCATAATCTGTAAATCTATAAACATTTAAGCTGTATCCATCTTTTGTCAGAACTGATGAACCCCATTGGCTAAGTGATGTAACTTCCACTCCTTTAATAACTACCAACTGACCTTCATAATCACCCGTTAATACATCAGAAATAGAAACTTCTACAGATGTTACAATTCCTGTTTGCGAAATAACATCAAAGTCATGAAGTGTTACTAACTTTAATGCATAAGATGATGAACGAACTCCTTTTACAGTAACTTCTGCTCCTACAACTATATCCGAAATATCATCAGCCGATGTATAACTAACACCAATTCCTGCTGTATCATCTTGGATAAAAAATCTACTATTTGCAGTATCAATAGCCGACACAACTCCTGTTGTCATAACAGCTTCACTGTCTGCTAAATCACGAGCTTCACTAACAGAGTTAACTTCTGTGTATTCAACTGCTGGAACTTCTTTATCATCATCACCTTCAATAATTAAAGTTACTCCACAAATATGAATAACAGCAGAAGTACAATCCATTACTCCAGAAAATGTTACTGTATCACCAATTTGATATTTATCATAACTTGAGTGATTATTAAAGTTATTTACAATTAGCTCATTCCCATCAGCATCTTTAACAATTGTATTTACACCTGTTCCAAGAGCCGTAAATTCTACATCTACCACCTTAACAAGTGACCCTTCATAAGCACCAGTGTTTGCTTGCTCTACTGATACTTCAATCGCTGCTGGTAACTCAACTCCAGAATCAATTAAAGTTGCACTATGCGCTCTAATTGTTTCTGCGTTAGAACTATTAGATCTATTTCCTGTAATTACAACCTTATCACCAACTTTGTAATTAGATGTTGAATGATTAAATTCGCTATAGTTAAAATTGATTAAAATTCCTGCTGTTTCATCTTGAATATACATACGAGCATCAGTTTCAATTCCTGTAACAACTCCTGTAACTTGAATTACATCATTATTACGAGCTAACGCTCTTGCATCTAAAATACTAATCGATGCTTCCAAATCTACGCTATCGTCCACTGTAAATGCAGACCCTGTAGTAGTAGTATTTTCAACGTTTAATGACTCACTTTGGACTACTGTATCAACTTCCTGTGCCATAACTAAATTTACAGGACTTACTGCACTTGCAATAAACATAGATGATGCTAGTGTCAAACTTAAACCTTTTCTTAAATTTCTCGCTTTCATAGTTTTTCTCCCTCACTAATTAAAACTATTGATTAAAAAATTTGCTATCAAAATAGCTATTCTCAAATTCATTCTAACATAGGACATACCCCTGTAGGTTAAAATCATGTTCAGGTTTTGTTAAATTATGTTAAGTTTATGTTAAATCTGCGCATAAAAAAAAGACTTACTTTAAAAGTAAGCCTAGTTTTTATAAATATTATTTTTGTCAATATCATTTTTGTATAGGTAGCACCCAAAAAACACTGTAATTGGAACAGTTAACACAATTCCGATACTCCCAGCCAAACCTTGTATAAATTCTACTGCTAAAGTTTGCAAATTCAACATCTGAACTGTATCCATATCAGCAGCAAAAATTAATACAAAATTATTTAATGAGCCACCTGCCAACGCCAAAATCAAAGTATTGGTCATAGTTCCAATCATATCAGTTCCAACATTCATACCACTTTTTATTAATTCTTTGGAAGAAATATTTGGGTTAACCGTTATAAATTCTTGCATTGCAGATGAAATTGACATTGCAACGTCCATAACTGCTCCTAAAGATGCTATCAAAATCCCAGCAAATAACAGCCCCTTAACCTTTAAACCACTAGTTTCAGAAAGATATAACAATGCCTCGGTTTCTTCCATTGTACCACCATTCAAACTTGCAAGTTTTCCAAAAATATACGCTATTAAAGCTGCAATTAAAACTCCACAAATCGTTCCAACTATTGCATTTACAGTCTTTTTGGAACGTCCAGATACCAAAGAAAGTGTAACTATCGTACTCAAACTTGCTACTATCAAAGATGCTACCACAGGTTCAACCCCTCTAAACATCAACGGCAACATCAAATATACAACGCTCACACCAGTAAAAATTAGAGATACAATTGACTTTACTCCCTTAAATTTACCCACCAAAATTATCAAACCAAAAAATATAATCGCAAGTAAAACTACGTATCCCCATCTATAATAAGTGTAAACGCTAAGTTCTCCAACAGCATCATCTTTTATATAACAAGCAACCACAAGATTTGAACCCTCATAAGCACGAATGTTATAAAGCCTGCTCAAATAATTAGTTAAATCATACTGCTCACCCTTAAATGGACCTTCCACAAACCTAATTAACAGTTGCTGACGACCTAATAAAAATTCACCTGTATAAGGGTCTGGTTCTAAAGTTTCACTGACTAATTCGATAACTTCAGCTTTATAATATTGCACATTTCGATTTAATTTATCTGGCAAGTAACTATTTTCAAAAATCATATTCGATGACATAATCATTAGTTGTGATATTATCAAAACTACTAATATTGGTAAATATTTCTTATAATCAAATTTGTTCTCTAATTGCTCATTCATCTTATCTCCCTCAAAAAGTTAATTTACTATACTAAAATTTTTATCCTTACAAATTTCAATATAACCGTATTTTTTAATATAGTCAATAATTAACTTTTGAGTATCAGTATCAAATTCTTCCACAATTTCACAATCTTTATAAAACGAATATCCACCCGTCCCTGTTGCTCGGTAATCACTCATCACTATTGTATATTCTTTATTTTCCAAAGGTTTTCCGTCTTTTTCAATACAAATAACTCGCTCTCCTACAGGATTTTTAATATCAAATTTATAATCAAATCCCATAAAAAAATCATAGTTATAATGTTCCACTTTTGGTTGCAAAAATTTCTTTGAAATAGTCAAACTACCATTTTCCAACTCAAAATATTGCGCACAACGCTCAAGAGCCATCTTCAAAATTTGAGGAGTAACTTTCAAAACTTTTAAATTATTTGGATATTGATACGCCGCCATAATTTCACGAATACTCACCTCTTTTTCAAAACCAATCAAATCATTTGCAAGGGCTGTACACGAAAAATCTGCCCCACTAAATTCCAACTGAACTTGGTTGCAAAAGTTCGCAAGCAGTGAGCCATCAGTAGCTAGAGTCAATTTGTCTAATGGCAAAATTTCTGTATCAAATGTGCCTAAAGGTAAATCTAACCATGTGTTTACTTTTTGCTCAAGGTCTAACCAATTTTGTTGTACCTTCACTTCACAACTTTTTGGAGTTCTAATTTCTGCTCTAAATTCATCGTTTTCAATTTCAATATAGCCATATTGTTTCGCATTTGCTGGTAGTTGCATACAAAAAGTTCCAAATAAATCAACGCCAACTACTTCCATATGCTGATGACCAGTTAACAAAACATCAAATTCCAATTGTTGTGCAATTTTATAGGCAATATTTTCTTTTGTATCGCTAAGTTTTTCACCTGTAGTCAAATCATTTTCAAACCCACCATGATAAATACATATAGTTAAATCACATTTATTTTTGATTTCCGAAAGTGCAGTTTTTGCCGACTCAAAAGCATCTTTAATCCTAATGTTTTCAAGGTTTTCAGGTTTTTCCCACACTGGCACAAAATCCGTTACTAACCCTACAATCCCAATCTTTGTACCATCTTCTGTAGTATGGATTTGATAAGGAGCAATATTTATATCATTAGTCAAAATTTCTACGTTCGCCACCACACATTTTGCATCAAGATTATCAACAAAACGCTTTAAATTGTTGTGTCCATAATTAAAATCATGATTTCCAAGTGTCACATAATCGTACCCAACTTGGTTAAAAACCTCAGAAATAACACACCCTTCTGTCGTATCTTCCCACAAAATTTTTGTAAACGGCGACCCCTGAAGAGTATCCCCAGCATCAATAATTAAAGTGTTTCCGTCCTTTTGAAATTCTAAACCACAAGCCAAAACTCCCGAATTAGTTTTTTGTTTGGTAGCATAATTTATAGGAAAAATGAAACCATGTGTATCAGTAGTAAAATATATCTTAATCATCTTTTAACCTCTCGTCAATTTATTACGAACCTTCCCAGAGAAAAATTCCACTATCAAAATTAAAACAATTAACCCAGCTAAAATTGCCCCTACCTCATTCCAACGGTAAGCATTCATCGCAAAAATTAGTGGCGCACCAATACCCCCAGCCCCTACTAATCCAAGAACTGTGGCATCTCGTAAATTCATATCAAATCTATAAATAATCGTAGATATAAAATCAGGCATTAGTTGAGGAATAATTCCAAATCTAATTTTTTGGAACATTGTACACCCACAAGCATCAAGCGACTCCAAAATTTTTATATCTAAATCTTCAATTGCTTCAATATACATTTTTGAAACCATACCTATCGAACAAAGCGACATCGTTAAAAGCCCTGCAAATGGACCTGGCCCAGTTACTCTAATAAACATAAGTCCATAAATAAACGCTGGTACAGTTCTAACAGCCATAATAATAACTCTTCCCAAAATTGCAATTGGTTTTGGAACTAAATTTGTTGCACTAAAAAACGAAATTGGTATTGCCAAAATTGCACCAACAACTGTCCCCAAAAATGCAATACAAATTGTTTCTAACAATAAATATGGTACGCCTTGTTCTGTAAAGTTAAAAAGTAAATCCATATCTGGAGTAAAAATTCCTGTTA
>LNZR01000057.1 GCA_002007365.1 Epulopiscium sp. Nele67-Bin005
CCCAATTTCTTGCTGAACAACACAGGCAGTATTTGGCATCATATGGTCTGGTGTAATTGTTGCCACAATAATCATATCTAATTCATCTGCTTGTAAATTTGCTTCCTCTAAAGCTTCCTTTGCAGCCAAAACAGCCAAAGTTGATGTTTTTTCTCCCGAAGAAATAAATCGTGTTTTTATCCCTGTTCTTGAACTTATCCATTCATCTGATGTATCTACTTTTTGAGCTAATTCTTCATTTGTTAAGCAATATTTGGGTATTCCTTTACCTACACCACTTATTTTTACACCAATCATTACGACCCACTTTCCACTTTATCTAAATTTACATCTTATTTATGATTAATATGATATTTGTCCTTAAAAAAATTACTTAATCTTTGCAAAGATGCAATAAGTACATCATTATCCTTTTCATCAAGCCCTTCTATCATATACTTTACCATTTCCTCATGAAACGCCTGATGAACTCTAAATGCAAGCTTTCCTTTATCAGTTAACTGAATTTCAACAAATCTTCTATCTTCCTCAGAACGATTTCTAGTTACGTATCCCTTTTCCAAAAGTCTATTAATAGAAGTTGTAACAGTCCCTACTGTAACCCCTAAATTATCAGCAATATCAGTCATTGTCTTTAATGTACAACCTACCGCCTCTATAACATGCATCTCTGTTAATGATAAATCATTAAATTTTCCTGTTTTTAACGCTTCTTTTTCTATTGTGAGTATGTTATTAAATAAATCTACCAAAAGTTCATTAACAACTCTAACCGAGTTACTCAAATAATCCCCCCTTATTTAATCTCAAAATATGTCCTTGTGTATAAACTTTACATTTTAAAATACTTTATCAATCAAACTAATTGTATAAAGTGAGTATAACGTGACAAATTTATAATGTCAAGATTTATTGTTTAGTTTAGGAAAATTTTGTTAATACTCTAAACCAAAGGAGGAAATTAACATGATTTATTTTATTAAAAACGCATCAGCATATACGCTAAGATACAAAATTTTATTTTTATATTTTCTAAATGTAGTAGATATTCTTTTTACACTAGCATTATTAAGAACTCCATATTTTTATGAGGCAAACGTTCTTATGCAAGATATTGTTACTAGTGATTTTATGAGCATAATCGTAAAAGTGATTGTACCTGCTATTGTGATAATTTATATACTTTATTTATTAAATCTTCACCCATACGAAAATTTGATTTTTTGCAATTTAGCAATTTTATTAGTTACGTTATTTTATTTAGTAATACTATTTATGCATCTTGGTCATACTTACTACTATTTTAAAATAACCTAATTTATCCTAATAATAATATCTTTTTGGCAACTAGTAAAGCCCTATTTTGAAAATTAACTCATTTATTTTAAGAAATTTTTAAAATAGGCCCTTACTTACAAACAATTTAGGACAGAAATGTATCATGATCACGATTTTTGAAATTAAGATTTTTCCAAAACGAAATTTACTTTTATATTTTTATATCTCACACCAAGTATAATTATTAGGTAAAATTTACTCTTTCTTCTATAAATAATAAAACACTTTTACGAAATTAAATTTATTATCCAAATTATTTTGTGATATAATAAGCATGAGATTTTATTTTTTGGTAAAAGGAGAAAGAATAATGAGTGTTTTAGATGTAAAAAATGTAACTCATGGATTTGGGTCACGTAGTATTCTTGAAAATGTTTCATTTAGATTATTAAAAGGGGAACACGTTGCTCTTATTGGAGCTAATGGTGAAGGAAAATCTACCTTTTTAAATATTATTACAGGTACTTTGATGCCTGATGAAGGACAAGTTAAGTGGTCAAACCGTGTGAGTGTTGGATATTTAGACCAACATTCAGTTTTGGAAGCTGGTACAACTATACGAGACAACTTAAGGCTTGCTTTTGATGGGCTTTTTGACCTAGAAAAAGAGATGCTTAATGCCTATGAAAAGATGGCTGAGGCTGATGATGACGAAGTTACAAAGCTTATGGAAGATGCCTCGGAAATCCAAAATATTTTAGATAGCAGTGGATTTTATATTTTAGATAGCAAAATTGATGAGGTAGCTCAAGGGCTTGGGCTTATGGATATTGGGCTAGAACGTATGGTAAATGAGCTTAGTGGTGGACAAAGGACTAAAGTTTTATTAACAAAATTATTGCTCCAAAATCCAACTATCTTAATTTTAGATGAGCCTACCAACTATCTTGACGAAAATCACATCGAATGGCTTAAACGATATCTGCAAAATTACGAAAATGCATTTATGCTTGTATCGCATGATATTCCATTTATAAATTCGGTTTGTAATCTGATTTATCACGTTGAAAATTGTGAGCTTACTCGCTACGTTGGAAATTATGACGAATTTAAAAGATTATACGACCAGAAAAAATTGCAACAACAAAAAGCTTATGAACGTCAACAAAAAGAAATTGATAAACTTGAAGATTTTATCGCTAGAAATAAAGCTCGTGTTGCAACAACAGGAATGGCCAAAAGCCGTATGAAACAGCTGGACAAGATGGAAATTCTTGATAAGCCACGAGAAAAAGTTAAGGCACACTTTGACTTTAAATTCTCAAAAGCTCCTAGCAGATTTTTGATTGAGGCACACGACTTGGTAATTGGGTATGACGAACCATTAACTCAACCTCTTAATTTTCAAATTGAACGTGGGCAAAAAATTGCAATTTGTGGAGTAAACGGACTCGGAAAATCTACCTTATTAAAGACACTTTTAAAAGTTATTCCACCAATTAACGGAAAAGTTGACCATGGTGAAAATATTGATTATGGTTATTTTGAACAAGAAGATTTGAGTGATAACAATCGCACAGCACTAGATGAAATGTGGCATACTTATCCTTCAATGACCAACCATGAAGTACGTTCAGAGCTTGCTAAATGTGGGCTTACAACTGACCATATTACAAGTTTAATGAAAGTTTTATCTGGTGGAGAAAACGCAAAAGTACGCTTGTGTAAAATTTTACACCGTGAGCTGAATTTCTTAGTTCTTGATGAGCCTACAAACCACTTGGACCCAGAAACTAAAAATGAATTAGCCCGTGCTTTAGGAGCTTTTAAAGGCACAATTGTATTGGTATCTCACGAACCTGAGTTTTATAAACCATTTATTACAGCAGTTTGGAATGTAGAAGACTGGACAACTAAATTAGTATAAACTTTAACCCTAGTTAAAATGTTAGCTAGGGTATTTTTACATAATAAAAAGACTACAGATTACTAATCCATAGTCTAAAAACAATTTTAAGCAAACTTTTTTATTTCATTCATAACTCGTTCTACCCCACTTGTTTTTTCGTTAGAACGCATAGCCTTCAAAAAAGTTTCTCTATTAGTATAAACTTTATTTATAGTATCAACTAAACCTTCCTTTGTAAGCTCTTCTTCCTCTATAACCTCTGAAACCCCTTGCTTCTTCATAGAATTTGCATTCAAAATCTGGTCTCCTCTACTGGCCGCTTTAGATAAAGGAATTAATACGTTTGGCAAATTTAGAGCCACAATTTCGGCTAAAGCATTTGCGCCGGCACGAGATAACATAACATCTGTCATCTTAAAAATATGCCTTAATTCTGTCCCCACATATTCAAATTGTTTGTAACCTTTTAACGAATTTAAAGAAGTATCCATATTATTTTTACCACAAATATGCACAACATTAAACGTTGGCAATAACTCTGGTAATGCCTCCCTCAAAACCTCATTAATCGCTTTAGCCCCAAGGCTTCCACCCATCATTAATAATACTGGTTTGCGTGATTGAAATTCACAAATTTTAAATCCTTCATCACTATTTCCTTCAAAAAGTTCCTTCCTAATTGGTGTCCCCGTCAAAACCCCTTTTTTTCCTACATAATTTAAAGTTTCAGGAAAGTTAACACAAATTTTACTTGCTCCTTTTGAAGCTATCTTATTAGCAAGCCCAGGCGTAATGTCAGACTCATGAATAATAACAGGAATATGAAGCATTTTAGCAGCTAAAACTACTGGTACTGTTACATATCCACCCTTTGAAAATACTAGTTGAGGCTTAATTTTTTTCAACAATTTATAAGCATCATGCAACCCTTTTACAACCTTAAAGGGGTCTTTCATATTCTCCAAAGATAAATACCTTCTAAGTTTCCCCGAAGAAATTCCATAATAAGGAATTTTTTCTTTCTCAATCAACTCTTTTTCAATGCCAGTTTTGCTCCCAATATACTTTATATCCCACCCTTCTTCAACCAATCTCGGAATAAGTGCAATGTTTGGGGTTACATGACCTGCAGTCCCTCCCCCTGTTAGTACAATAGTTTTCACGTTTTTGCCTCCTAACATTCAACTTTAAGCTGAATGCGCCTTTATAATAATGATAAATCATTGTATAAAATGCTACCAAAGTTCAAATATATTTATATTCAATTTTATCTCATATATTAACATCTTAACAAATTTTTCATGTCTTTATATTACTATTTGCAACGGTTTGAGTCAATAAAATAAAAAATAAATTAAATTTTTTTATAAAATGTGTTTAACAATTTTAATTACGGCAATACTTTAACTAAATCCTTGCCAATTTCAAAGTATTACGTTATACTAAATAAAAATTTGTGACTTATAAGGGTGAATTGATTTTAATAAATTTTTATAGACATCATAACAGAAGGGGGCCTTACATATGTGTGGTTTTTGTGGCTTAGTAGATAGTAAACTGGAGAATAAAGAGAAAGAAGCTGTTTTAACAAACATGATGAACCAAATTATACATCGTGGGCCAGATAGTGACGGCCAATATATTGATGATAATGTTGGACTAGGTTTTAGAAGACTTAGTATCATCGACTTAGAAGAAGGGGCTCAACCTCTTTACAACACCGACAAAAGATACGTTTTAACTTTCAATGGAGAAATTTATAACTATCAAAATATACGACAAAAATTAATAGAAAAAGGTTACGTTTTCAAAACTCATACCGACTCTGAAGTTCTTGTTCATGGATATGAAGAATATGGGACAGATTTACTTTCTCATCTTAGAGGAATGTTTGCGTTTGTAATTTGGGATACTGTTGAAAAAACTATGTTTGGAGCAAGAGATTTCTTTGGAATTAAACCATTTTACTACTATCATAATGAAGATAGATTAGTTTATGGTTCAGAAATTAAATCTATTATCCAACACCCTCAAGTACCTAAACTGGTTAATGAAGAAGCTCTTGAGCATTATTTAACTTTTCAATATTCAGCGATGACAGAAACTTTCTTTAAAGGAATTTTTAAGCTTCCTCCTGGTCATTTCTTTATTTTCAAAGATAACCAAATGACTATTAAACGTTATTGGGAGCCTACTTTTAATGAAACAAGTGGAACACTTGAAGAATATGTGGATATGATTGACACTACTATTAAAGACTCAATAGAAACTCACAAAATTAGCGACGTTGAAGTAGGGTGCTTTTTATCTAGTGGAGTAGACTCAAGCTATGTGGCAAGCTGTTTTAAAGGACACAAAACTTTTACTGTTGGATTTAATAATGAACAATACAACGAAATTAGTTATGCAAAAGATTTATCTGCCGAAATTGGAATAGAAAATTTTAGCAAAGTAATTACACCTGATGAATATTGGGGAGTTTTACCAAAAGTTCAATATCTGATGGACGAACCACTGGCTGACCCATCAGCTGTAGCATTATATTTTGTTAGCCAAATTGCAAGCGAACATGTTAAAGTAGTACTTTCTGGTGAAGGAGCAGATGAATTATTTGGAGGTTATAACATTTACAAAGAACCTGTTGATAACTCAAAATATCATCGTCTACCAAAAGGATTACGTGTATTTTTTGCTAAAGTTGCACAAGCAATTCCATTTAACTTTAAGGGTAAAAACTTCTTAATTAGAGGGTCAAAATCTATTGAAGAAAGATTTATCGGAAATGCATTTATTTTCTCGGAGAAAGAACGTAAAGAATTACTCAAAATTACAACTCCAGCAGTATCACCTGCCGAGCTTGTTGCGCCTTTTTACAAAAAAGTTGAGAATAAAAGCGATGTTACAAAAATGCAGTATTTAGACATGCATATGTGGCTTACAGGTGACATTCTACTAAAAGCTGATAAAATGAGTATGGCGCACTGTCTAGAGCTTAGAGTTCCATTTTTGGATAAGGAAGTTTGTAATATTGCAACAAAGCTTCCACTTGAGTACAAAATTACTAAAGAAACAACTAAACACGCTATGAGATTAGCCGCAAAACGTAATATGCCATCTTCAACAGCGAACAAGAAAAAGTTAGGATTTCCAGTCCCAATAAGAGTTTGGCTAAGAGAAGAGAAATACTACAATATAGTTAAGGAACGCTTTGAAAGTGCTACAGCAAAAAAATATTTTAATAATGAAGTTATCCTTAATATATTAAAGGAACATTACGAAGGCAAGAAAGATAATAGCCGTAAAATTTGGACTATATTTATGTTTTTAGTTTGGCACAAGCAATACTTTGAACAACCACTACCAGAAAAAGTATAAAACAAAAAACTGTACGACTTTTAACATCGTACAGTTTTTTTATATAACATTTTTTATTTTTTGAGCAATCTCTTCAATTTCAGAAGCTTCCAATTTAAGCCTAGTCGGTTTACTAATTTGAATATCCTCATCTTTATAACGAGGAATTATATGAAGGTGGAAGTGAAAAACTTCCTGACCTGCAATTTCCCCATTATTTTGAAGAATATTAATTCCATCAGTACCCAAAGCTTTTGATACACAAATAGATAATTTCTTTGCCAAAGGATATATATTTTTAGCTATATGCTCTGGTAAATCAAAAATATTTTCACAATGTTCTTTAGGCACAATTAACATATGCCCCCTACTTATCGGAAAAATATCCATAATCACTACAAACAAATCATCTTCATATACTTGCGTTGAAGGAATTTCCTTATTTAATATTTTGCAAAATATACACATTCTAATACCTCACTACTTCTTAAATATTTGATCAAGTTTTGGTAAAAGAGCAAAATTCCCCTTAACTTTAATCTTACCAACCATAAACGACCTTTGATAACTTAATTCTTTACTCATTAGCTCCTGTAAAGTTTTATCACTCAAAGTAATTTCTACAGCATATTCTGGTGCAACACCTTCAGTATAAATACAATCACCCTTGGCAATAGTTAAATACCCTTTCTCCTTCGTATCGCTAATAAAATACTGAACTATCATATTCAACTCTTTATCAAATTGAGCCGTAAAATAATGTGGCAAACTTGCTAATTTTCTAACCGATTGACCAGTAGAGCTTCCCCCCAAAGGTCTCCTCTCTCCCCCTCCTCCCCTCCGTGGCCGTCACCATTACAATAGCCCGCCCCCCCTCCTACACCGTCTGCCCGGGCGGGTGCACGAGTGGCTGCTGCGGTGCTCAAATTAAGCTGGCTTTTGATGATTCTGTTATTGATGAAAATTGGGACTTTGATTTTGATGAGGATTTGGATGGTATTGTCACTGCATCTCTTATAAACAACAATGACTTGCTTCTTTATTTAGATAATGGCTATTCTTCTTTGCCTGTTAATGAGGATAATGTTCTGGCAATCGGTTGGTTGAGTGCTGGTACTGCTGATTATGATTATGCTTTGTTGTATAATGGGATTGT
>LNZR01000058.1 GCA_002007365.1 Epulopiscium sp. Nele67-Bin005
GGGCTGCGCCGCTCGAAACTTGCACTGCGCCGGCTGCGCCACCCTGCGCCACCTTGCGCCGCGCCACGAAACTAGGGCCCTATATCTTTAACATTAGTTTACACTGACATTTTCCTGTGTGGTTTTTTTCATTCATATAGAGAGAGATCCTACAAAGGTATTTCCACATCAGTGGTAGCATCATTCACGGGCATATTTGCTGAACTATCCTCATAATTTCTTGGGCAAACAAACAATACTTATAACTTACAAAACTTTGCCTTTCTGGTTGATGTGCACTGGCCAGTGGTTGTGGCGATTATAGTCCAGAGCAGCGAGGAGGATCCTTGCTTCATACAGTGGAGTGGAGCAGGCAAACCACTTGCCACCATACATCAGCACATGATACAGAAAGGACTCCAGATCTGATGTTGTCCTGTGGTGCAAAGACAAAAATTCAAGATTCATTAAAAAAAACAAAAACAAACAAACAAAAAAAACTCCAGACAGGTTTGTATCCTGAAGCACCATGGCAATATTTTCTCTTAGATGTTGTTTACGAATTTTATTAATAGGAACATTATCTATTAATATTTCTCCAGATTGAATATCATAAAATCTATTTAAAAGATTAGTTACTGTTGTTTTTCCTGCTCCTGTTGAACCAACAAAAGCGATTTTTTGAGATGGTTTTGCAACTAAAGAAATATCTTTTAAAATTGGAGAGTCTTTTTCATATCCAAAATGTACATTTTGTAATGTAACTTCACCTTTAATTTCTGGAATAGTTATACAGTCTGGAGTATCAGCAACTTCAGGCTCTGTATCAATTACTTCAAAAACTCTTTCTGCTCCTGCAAGTGCTGAAAATAAAGTATTAATTTGCATAAAGATATCATTTATAGGACGACTAAAACTTCTTGAATAGTTTAAGAAAATAGTATAACCACCAATATCAAACCCTCTAAATATGCATAATAATCCACCTACTCCAGCTACAATTGTATAGCTAAGTTGAGTTAAAGAACCTGTAACAGGTCCCATCATACCACTAATAAATTGAGCTTTAAAAGATTTCTCACGATATTCATCATTAAGTTTCTTAAATTCCTCAATAGTTTGAGCCTCATGGTTAAATACTTTTATAACTTTTTGGCCACTAATTCTTTCTTCAATATATCCATTTAAATCTCCAATAGCTTGTTGCTGTTCTTTATAATAATTCATGCTTTTATGAGAGATTTTTTTAATAATACTGTTAAATAATGGAGTTACAACTAAAGTTACAATAGTCAATATCCAGTTTGTATAAAACATAATAAGTATAGTTGCAAATAATGTTGTTACTCCTGAAATTAATTGGACACAAGTTGTCGCTAACATCTGGTTCATTGCATCAATATCATTTGTAAATCTACTCATCAAATCCCCATTATTGTTAGTGTCAAAAAATTTTAGAGGCAGTTGTTGCATCTTCTCAAACAAATCATAACGGATTTTTTCCAAAGCTTTTTGAGAAATTTCTAACATTAAACGAGATTGCAAATAACTACTAATTACAGCAATAATATATACAAAAGCCATAATCATTAAATTACTCATCAACACGTCAAACCCTGCATTTTCAGTTAATCCATTGATAATTGGACGTATCATATATGAGGCCATAATCGTAAATACACTGTTGATCAAAATTAGGAATAACGTAAATATTAGCAAGGGTTTATTTCCTGCTAAATATGCCCAAATACGATTAATTGTAGCTTTTGAATTTTTTAATTTAGCTCGCTCTTTAGGAGGTCCACCAGGTCCACCCATCGGAGGTCGAATAGAGCTTTCCATTTGTTTAGACATTTGCCGCTTTCCTTTCCATTTGAGAATTATAAATTTCTTGGTATGTTAAACTCGAGTTTAATAATTCTTCATGTGTACCAATTGCTTCAACAATACCTTTATCCATAACTATAATTTTTGATGCATCTATAACAGAAGTAATTCTTTGAGCGATAATTATTTTTGTAGTATCATTTAATTCTTCATATAGATGTTTATTAATTTTACGTTCAGTAGCTGTATCCACTGCACTTGTAGAGTCGTCTAAAATTATTATTTTAGGACGTTTTAACAATGCTCTAGCAATACACAATCTTTGTTTTTGCCCTCCTGATAAATTAACACCACTTTGCTCAATCTTTGTATCATATTTATTATCAAAATTAGTAATAAATTCCTTAGCTGCCGACCAATCAGCCACTTTTTCAATTTCATCTTGAGTAGCATTCGTATTTCCCCACAATAAATTTTCTTTTATCGTACCTGTAAACAAGATATTATTTTGTAAAACTACTGCTACGCCTTCCCTTAAATTGTGTAGAGTATAATCTTTGACATTAGTTCCATCAACATATACATTCCCTTCATTTGCATCATAAAGTCTAGGAATTAGATGTGCAAAACTAGTTTTACCACAACCTGTAGAACCAATAATTCCAACAGTTTCTCCAGATTTTATTTCCAAATTCAAATTTCTAAGCACCATTTCATTATTATTTTTAGTATACTTAAATGAAACATTTTCAAAGCGAATATCTCCAGAACCCACCACTTTATCACTCTCATTATCAGTAATATCAATGTTTGTATCCAAAACTTCACCTAATCTTCTAGCACTAACTATACTTTTTGTACTTTGTAAAAATACCATTCCCAGCATATTTACCGAAGCTAAAATTTGTGTTAAATATGTGATTAATGCACTAATATCACCAATTTGAAGCTCATTAATTTCTAATAATTGACCTCCCATATACAAAACTCCAATTGTTGCCATATTTACAGACAATGTAATTAATGGAGTTTGCCACAAACTTATTCTATAGGCTTTTAATGAAGTATCAGTCAAATTTTCATTTACTGTTTTAAATTTATCTTCTTCATAGTCTTCACGTGTAAAGGCCTTAATAACTCTAATATTTACTAGTACTTCACGCACCCTAATATTCAAATCATCAACTTTTTCTTGCAAAAACATAAATTTACTAAATGATAACTTTAAAACAGCGTATACAATTATAGTTAATATAGGTAGTAAAATTGTAAATATCACAGAAACTTCCTTATTAATAGTGTACGCCATAATTACTGCCCCAACTAACATTCCAACCACACGGATTAACATTCTCAATACCATCATAACTAACTGTTGAAGTTGGCTAATATCATTTGTTAATCTAGTAATTAACGAACCAGCTGTAAATTTATCAATATTTGAAAAAGAAAAATCTTGTATCTTAGTAAAAACGTCCTCTCTTAAATCACACGCAAAATTTACCGATGCCTTACTGGCAAAATATGCTGCACCAATCCCTGAGCTGACCGCACAAACTATATATAACATCATAGTTAGCATTATCGTTATAGTTGCTGTTGAGTCCAAATTTTCTATTCCCTGATTTATAATCTTTGCTGAAAATAGTGGTATTTGCAAGTCGCAATAGACTTCTATGAACATACATAATGGTGCTAACAAACAATAAGCCCAATACGGTGTTATATATTTCATATATCTTTGCATTATTATCCTCCCTTTTTGCATATTATGTGCTAATTAAATCTCTCATTATCTCAAAAAATTTTATTGCATATCCCTCTATGTATGGGGAAAAACTCCAATTATCATTTACACCAACAATCTCTCCTTCTAGTGTAAAATATACACATTCATCATTTAACCATACCCCTATAATAGGTTCTTTATAATAAACATGGTGATAATCTTCCTTTGTTATTGTGGTTTCTTTATATGAATAAAGTTGCTTTCCATATGTCATACTAATATTTATTGGTAAATTATTATACATAATAGGTGGGTTTTTATACTTAATTGAAACCTTCTCAATATAACTATACTCAACTAATTCAAATACATCTGAGTCTATATTTTTTTCCAAGTTCATTATTATATTTTCTAGGTTTATTTCTTTTGGCGTGACCTTACTAATCCTATAATTCCCAATGGGTTGAACTACCTGAATATGATTATCCACAACTTGATTGGGACTAAAAAATTTATATATCCCATACAAAATAAACACCATTATACACATTAGAAGTTTCCTCATACAATCCTCCTTTCTAGTTTGTTTTATAACTGTCATTATACTTTCAAACTTAATTAAATGCAATATTTTTCAATTTATAAAATTTCAATCCATGCAAAAAAGAGCAATTAACCGACCTTGGCTAATTGCTCCTTTTTATATATTAATGCCTATTCCAATAAGTGATAATCTGGCTACTATCCTTGCAAAAATTGGGCCACTTAACCGTGCAAGAATTGGCTTGAAAGCTTGCTTTATAGCAGTTTTAGAACATTTTTTTACTACAAAATCTTTTATAAATTGTCTATTTAAAAACTTCTTAATTTGGTCTCTGAAACAAAGTTCTTGTTGAAACATTTTTGGGTCTTTTAAAAATAACAACGTTGGTACATATGATAAAAGTGCAATTAATACAAATATTACAGCTATTCCTGTAAATAGAGTTTTTAGTAAAATGTCAACTAAATTAATATATGATGCAAACATACCAAGCAATGTAAATGCTAACGTTTCAGCAACAAATTTGCTTACTGGAATTACATATTTAGTAATCAACATACAAACTCCTTTCTTTGTTCATACCTAAAATCCACCCAGTATACATAGTAGAATAACAGATTAATCAACTTTTTTCAAGCTATTTCCCCCAAATATTTAAGGTGATTTCTTCCACTCCAAAGGGGTTTCCCCCTCAATATATTTATATGATAAAGTTTATTTCAACGCAACTATAATATTCACATTTAAAATTTATTGATACAAAAAAAGCTACTTACTCTCCCGTAAGCAGCCATTTAATTTCCACATTTAACGCCTTTGCAATTGCCACAATTTCATAATCCAAAACAAGCCTCTCTCCACGTTCAATTTTAGAAATTGTAGTTCTATCAATACTTAAACCCTGAAGCTGTAGTCTTGCTGATAAATGCTCTTGAGTTATTTTATGTTCTTTTCGATGATTTCTAAGGCGTAAACCAATAATATTCTTGTGGGAATTTTTATTTGTATGAGGTATATTAATCTTCATGTATTCCCCCTTAAATGTTGAAAAATAGTTCTTTAATTTCTTGACTATAACAAAAAATTAAAATTTATTAGTGCCAAAGCCTAACATACCTCAAAAATTTCATGGTATTTAAGATTTTGTAAATTTTTAGTTAGACAACGCCTTTCTTTATGATATAATAAATTATAAATTTTTGATAGAGGATAGGTGATGTTATGAATGCAATATTTACAAGAAGAAGTGTAAGAAAATTTAATGATACCGTTGTTGAAGCCGAAAAAATCGAAAAATTACTTCGTGCTGCAATGCAAGCCCCATCTTCAAAAAATCAACAATGTTGGGAATTTATTGTTGTTACTAAAAAAGAAGATATCCAAAAACTTTCAAAAACTCATACTGGTGCCAAACCCCTAGAAACTGCAAACGCTGTAATTGTAGTACTTGGAAATAGCAAACGTATGGTTATGGCTGAAAGATGGCAACAAGACCTTGGCGCTGTTACACAAAATATTTTACTTCAAGCTACAGAATTAGACTTAGGTTCATTATGGTGTGGAATTGCTCCTGATGCTGAAAGAGAAAAAATGGTTCGTGAAATGTACAATTTAGATGATAGTCTATATATCTATTCTACTATAGGAATTGGATATCCTCACAAAGAAGATGCCCTAAAATTTGTAGATAGATTTGACGAAAATCGTATAACTTACATTAAATAATTTTTAAACCCTACATTAAATTTGTAGGGTTTTTTAATCTATATTTGGAAAACTAAATTTAAACTACTTCTCACAAACATTATATCACTACATAAAGTTATTAAAAACTTTTTTAAATTTATTTTTTCCAATGACAGTAGTTGTCATCTCTATGGTGTAATATGTAAATATAACAAACAACAACATTCACCTATAGTACAATTTATAAATATTTTGTGCTATAATAGAACAGGATTTATAAAAATTATATATTTAGAGGAGTTTAGCGATGAAAAAGAGATTATCATTTTTAGCTTTAGCAGGGCTTGTTGCATTAACAAATGTAGCGCCTACTCAAGCACTTACAGTTTCAGAAAACCAAGCATTTACAGTGGCTACAGGGGAAAATTATGTTACTCCAGAATATGCCCAAACGTTATTAAAACAAAAAACTAGACTTGATTTACCAATTACGTACCTTGGTCTTGGTAATTGGGGAACAGTTCTTGGAGAAGATGCAGAATATTTCCATACATTTCAAGTTGGATATTACGACGGGTATTTCTATGTGCATAAACATACAGGAAGAGTTTACGGTTATAATGGAGGAAGTATGTGGGAGTATTCAGACAACCCAAACTATGTTCCATCATATAATAACCAAATTGTAGGAATGACAGCTGATAAAGCTATGGATATTTTACATCAAACGTATTCTGTTGGATTAGAATATGTGTATTTGGGGCTTTTAGGCAACGATTATACTTTAGGTGGTGAATCTGGGGAAAATATTTATATGTTTGCAACTCCAGATGGAGGAACTATTTTCTATATTAATAAAAATACAGGAAAGGCATACACTCAAACTACGGGTGGTCTTAAGTGGTTATCCCACACAATTGATAAGCCAGCAATTATTTTAAGTCTTGATGAAATTATTAATATTGCAGCATATGAGCTTGGTTCTAGCAACTTTAGTTATTATCACTTATGTAGTTTTGATGGTCATGATTACTATGGGATTGATGGACAAGACTCTCCACGTGTTAGACTTATTATTAGAGATGACGGAAAACTCTTTGATGCATATTCTTACACTGGTGACCCTTGGTCATTATCTCCATTATAAAAAACTTTTTACCCCTACAAACTTCTGTAGGGGCATTTATTTACAAAAAAAGTAGAGCAAGTAGCCCTACTTATAATAACCTTGATTTTATTTAACTAACTCCAAATTTTTATTATTTTTTCGATATTCCGTTGGGGATACCCCTTCTAATTGTCGGAAAACTTTCATAAAATGTTTCTCATTTTCATAACCAATCAAAAAACTTATTTCTGCAATTTTTTTATTAGTTTCAACAAGATATTCCTTAGCTTTTTTGATGCGTACAAGCTTTAAATAGTTTACAAAATTTTGCCCAGTATGCTCCTTAAAACGTTGAGAAAATAATGAATAATTCATTGATACATAATTTGAAACTATCGCCATATTCAAATCTTTTGCATAGTTTTTATCTATATAATCAATCGCTGTTTCTACCTTGGTATCAGTAATAGTTTTCTCTGTGGTATCCATAATCTTGAGATTAATTTCGTCAACAAATTCTATAAACCTCAACTTAAATTCTTCATAATTATTAAATTTATATATATCTTTAATTTCATTAAATACACTAAAATTGATATGGTCTTTATACGTATTTTTAATCAAATTTAATAACGTATCAATCATATCTTCAATATAAATATGATGGGCAACCTTTGTATCCAAAATATTGCTCATAGAATTCATAAGTTCATCACGTCTATTCGTTCCAATCAGTTGTACAAAAATTTTTAGTTGCTTTTGAGTTACTGGCAATGTATTATCAATTGTAATATCGTTATAATTTAGCGTATTATTATTTGTAATAAATGCATATTTTCTCGCTACCACTGCTTCTTCATAGGCAATTCTAATATGTTCAAAAAGCGTATATTCACTGCTAATTCCAGCATAATTTAATTGCTCCTCAATCTCATGTTTCATATAAGTTGGGTAAATAGTTATCCACATTCCAAGAAGTTCCAAATTCAAGCTAACCTCTGTAGTTTTTAATTTATAACTAGAACAAACCACTTTGTAGGGGGTCTGGTTAATCCACAAATCACTCATTGTAGCGCCAATTTTATTAATTTGGTTTCTTGTAATATTTTGATGAAGTAAAATATAATGAATTTGCTCCTTAATATTTTCTTCCACTAGTTTAAGTTTATTATTTATTGTTTTTTTCTCACTTACGATTTTATTCATTTTATTAACTAATTTAAAGACCTCATTTCTATCAACAGGTTTTAAAATATAGTCAATAGCTCCCAGTTTTAAAGCGTTTACAGCATATGAAAAATCATCATACCCACTCAAAATAATAATTTCTGGCTTGAAAGGTAAATTTTGAAGCTCCTCAAGAAATGTAATTCCGTCCATCTTTGGCATACGAATATCTGTAAATATCCCGTCAACTTCCTGTGATTTTACAACCTCAAGAGCATCTTTTCCGTTTGAACACTCAATAATATTCTCAACTTCAACCCCAGAACGTTCAATCATACTTCTTAGACCTTGTCTAATTAATTTTTCATCTTCTACTAACAAAATTGTTTGCATAATAAACCCTCCTTATAATGGCAAGCGTAATATTACCTTCGTAAAACTATCTTGTTGCGACTTTATATTTAAGCCATACTCCTCCCCAAATAAAATTTTTATACGATCTTGTACATTTTTTAAGCCTATCCCTCTATCTTTATGGCTCAAAATTTTCCCGTTTATCCTCTGATTTAAAATATCAACCGTTTCATTACTCATTCCACAACCAAAATCCAAAACTTCTATTGTAAAACTTGTTGGGCTATCCTCTTTACACACTATATATAAGGAAGATTTTCCGTCAAGTTGCGAAAATCCATGCAATAATGCGTTTTCCACCAATGGTTGAATGCTCATTTTTGGAATTTCTTTATTTAATATTTCTGGGCTGATTTGAAGTTGAAGAGTTATATCATAGTCGTGTCTAAAATTCATCAAAGATATATAACTTTCAATATAATTAATTTCTTCATAAAGTTTCACTTTGCAAAAATCCGTTTTTATGCTATACCTCAAAAGTTTACCCAAGTGTGTAAGCGAGTCTGACACCTCATACACTCCTTCAATTTCGGCCTTCATTTTGATAGCCTCCAAAACATTATATATAAAGTGTGCGTTAATTTGATTTTGAAGAGCCTTAATCTCGGAGTCCTTTACCATCAGTTCTCTGGCCACAATATCTTCCATCAAACTATCAATATTATCCACCAAAATATTAATACTCTCACCAAGTTCACCCATCTCACCTTGACCAAAATCTCTCAATCTGATATCAAAATTTCCTTGTTGAATATTTTTTATAGCATCTAAAATTTCATAGAAGTTTTTAAATAAAATAGTTGTAGTTTTATTTATAACTAAAGTAACTATTATCACCAGCACACATATCAACACAAGTATAATGTTAGCCATTTTGCTAATTTTTTTATTCATAAAATCTAAACTATTTACTTTTACAATAAAATCGTTTAGCTCCTCAATATAAACATATCCAATTAGGGCATCTGGCGTTTGTATAACTCCCAATTGGTTCAAGTCAAAGCCATTTAAAAATTGACTTTCTCCCAAAAAAAACATATTTTCATTATTAATTTCTTGTATAACATATTGAGTTGGAATTGAAATTTCCACAATTCCAACTTGTTTTCTACTCATATCAATATATGGTGCAGTTAATATAATTATATCAACATCAAATATATCAACATCTTCTCTGCGATAATATTCAAAATTATTGCTAACTCCAAAATTCCATACACTTTCTTTCAAATTTGAAATGTAGTCTTGATTTTTATATCTACTTGCATTATATAATCTAGTCCCAATTTCCAAAAATTCGCCTTCTATATAAATTTTTATATCATGAATATATGGATTTGCATATACAATTCTATCTATACTAGAAATATAAGCCGTGTTAAAAGTCATAGTTTCTTGTAGTGAAATTACTTGATTATCAGTAATTTTTTGTACATATTGCTTCAAAGTGTTGTCTAGTAAGATACTTTGCATAGTCATTTGTGCTATTTGTTGAGACAAATTTAAGTTTTCACTTATTCTAGTTAAATTAGTTTCTAAACTTATAGTCTCTTGTTCAATTTCAAAACTTTTATGTAATCGACTAAATGCAAATATTACTCCGATGAGAGGTATGATTAGGATAAATGTATTGATAAATATAATTTTATAGCGTATTTTTAGCAAAGTTGCCCATTCAATTAAATTGTTCATAACTTTTCGCCTCCAAATATTATAACATACAAAAAAAGAAGATGCTATATTTAGGCATCTTCTTTTTTTATCAAATTTATTTAAATCCTAATTTTTCTTTATTTTCCTCTAATAATTCTTGTTGTACTGCCAAAAGTTTGTCATATCCAAGTGCATCTCTATCATTTACATATTTTTCAAAGATTGCATCAAATTCAGCTTCATCTTTTGCAAGCAATAATGCAGGTAATGTATTCCCCCATAATGTACTAACTTTTAGGGCAATTACTTCTTCTGCTGAACCTAATGCTGGGTTTAATCCATCATATTGTGAATTGAAAATTGTATATTGAGCTGCCCACTCTTCTAGTTGTAAGAATGGTTCTTTGCTAGCCTCAGTCCATTGTTGTTGCATTGGTAAATCTTGCATCATCCAAAATGTATCCTCTGCTCCATATTTTCTATCGTATGCCGCACGGTCACTATCAAGTAATTCTTGCACTTCTTTGTGTAAAACTGGTTGACCATTTACCATTTCATACATCTCACCTTCAACCCCAACTTTAATCATTCTTTGCCCATGCTCACTCATAAAGTATGACATAAACTGAATTGCACGTTCTGGGTCATCACAATTTTTAGAAATTAAAGTTACTGTCCACCCTTGAATACCAACCCCTGGAAGTGTGTGGTCATCTCCAGAAGAATTTTTTGGTCCATCAATTGCTACATAAATTGAGTCTGGGTCATTGTTAAATAAAATTTGTTGTTGAGTTGCCATGTCTGTACGTTGGTATAACATTGCAAAATATCTACCTTGTGCTTGCTTCTCTTCCATTTGTGACCTAGCATCAATAAATACATCATTAGCCAAAAGTCCTTCAGCCGTTGCTTCTCTAAACATTTTTAACCACGCGACATATTCTGGGTCAGTCATTCTATCATAAAGGTTTCCATCTTCATCTTCAAATGGAATTGCCAAGAAATTTTGCAAGAATAAATCTAAAGAAACATTTCCTGCATCGTTAAACTCATGTAATCCTAATGGAATAAGTGGCTGATTATTTACAGTTGGAAACATCTCTTTAGCTTTTCTTAGAGTGTCAATAAATCCTTCTGGCGTACTCATATCAGGGCTTCCAAGTGCCTCATACATATCTTTTCTAACTAAGAAAGTTTGGTTTGATGCAATATTATCATATTTTTCATAATCTTCTGGTGAATAAGATGAGTTTGGATATTGATAAACGTGGCCATCTTGACTTGTGTACCAACCAAGCCTTGCCTCATCAGCAACTTCAAAGAAATAAGGGTCGTATAATTCTGCTAATTCATCAAGAGCATAAATCATACCTGCATCAATCATTTCTGGAATTTGACCTTCCCACCAACCAAGAGTTAAGAGGTCTGGCAATGTATCAGAAGCAATCATAGTATTAAGTTTTTCAGCTTCATTTCCTGCTGGAATAATAAAGTTTACATTAACTCCAGTTTCCTCAGTAATTTTTTGGCTTACTATATCGTTCCCCCAAGGAGTTGTAAACCATGAAAAGTTAACATACCAACTTAAATCCGTTGGGTCATTATTAACAGTCCAACCCGGAATATCCTTTGAAACCTCAGTACTTGGTGCCGCTAACTCCTTTGTTGTATTTGAACTTCCACAACCTACTGCAAAAACTGAGATACTTGCTAACATCGCTAAAAATATTTTATTTTTCATAAAATCTGCCTCCTATTATGTAGGTTCACACTAATTATAATTACCAATATAAACTTTACCCAATTTATATTTTACCATAATTTAATAAATTAGTATTACCTTTATCTATACAGGTTGCTAAACATTAACCATAGTCTAACAACCTTTCCCCTATTAATAATACCCTCTCTCAAAAATGCCTTCCCAAAAGAGGGCTATTGCCTATTCTTTTACTGCTCCAATCATGATACCTTTTTCAAAATACTTTTGTAAGAATGGGTACACACATAAGATTGGAATAGTTGTAATTACCATTGTTGCCAATTTAATTGACGCTGAAGTTGTTGTTTGTGTTACATTTGTAGCTGCTGCCATCATTTGGTTTGAACCTGACTCTGCAACTATTCTATATAAGAAAGTTTGCACTGGCTGTAAATCTGGATTATTGATAAAGATTACACCTGCAAAATAATCATTCCAGTGGTAAACTCCTGTAAACAAAGCAATTGTTGCTAATACTGGTCTTGATAGTGGTAAAATGATTTTTAGGAAAATCGTCCAATCATTAGCACCATCTATAGCTGCTGACTCCTCCAAAGAAGCTGGAATTTCTTTAAAGAAGTTTACAAAGATAATTAGGTTGAAGAAGTTAAATAACGCTGGTAAAATATATACCCAAAATGTATCTAATAAACCTAAATTTTTGTATAATAAGAACGAAGGAATTAATCCACCACTAAAAAACATAGTCACTGTTCCCATACCCAAAAACCATTTACGCCCAATTAAGTGCGATTTTGACAATGGATAAGCTACCATAGCTGTAAAAAATACATTAGTTACTGTCCCTACAAAAGTTCTTGCAATTGTTATTCCAAAAGCTTTCATAAGACCTTCGTTTTGAAATACTGCTTCATAATTTTCTGTACTAAACACTCTTGGCCACCAGAAAATTCCACCTAACATTGCATCATTTCCATCATTAAATGAGTTTACAATGATATACCAAATCGGATATAGTGTAATAAAGCAAATTACAAACATTAATACGTTATTAAATCTATCAAACCAAATTTCGCCTTTAGTTCTTTTCATGCAAATCCCCCCTCTCTAAAATAGTGATCTACCTTGTAATTTCTTTGTGATAAAGTTTGCAATAACCAATAAAATCATTGCTACTACTGATTTAAATAATCCAATAGCTGTTGCATAAGAGTATCTTCCAGAACGCATACCCATTTTGTATACATAAGTATCAATAACTTCACTAGCCTCAGCATTTAATACGTTGTTTAAGATGAAAATTTGGTCAAAGTTTGAATTTAACATTCCAGCAACAGCAAGGATAAACATAACAGCGATAGTCCCTTTAATTGCAGGAAGTGTAATGTGCCAAATCTTTTGCATTTTAGTAGCTCCATCAATTGCAGCTGCTTCATACATTTGTTGATCGATACCAGAAATTGCAGCTATATAAATGATTGCTGACCAACCAAGTTCTTTCCAAGTATCAGAAATTACTGCTACCCACCAAAAATATTTTGGGTCTGCCAAAAATGCAATCGGCTCTTTTAAAATTCCAGTCATTACCAAAACTTCATTAATCATACCTGTATCTGATAACCAAGTAATTAATAATCCTCCAAGTACTACCCAAGAAATAAAGTGTGGAAGATATGAAATTGTTTGAATTGATTTTTTGTATCTTGCACTTCTTACCTCATTTACAAGTAATGCAAATAAAATTGGCAATGGGAATGCGATACAAAGTTTTAGCAAACTAATCCCTAATGTATTTTGCATAATGTTCATAAAACTTGGGTCTGTTAAAAACTCCTTAAAGTGGCTAAGCCCTGCCCAAGGCGCACCCCACATAGTACCCGTAATTTTGTAATCTTTAAATGCAATAATAATCCCACTCATAGGTATGTAATTAAAAATAAACATCCAGATAATTCCTGGCCACACCATCATTTGTAAATATTTTTGCTTTTTGAGGCGTTCGCCAAAGCTTGCTTTTGGAGCTGGTTTTGATACAGTTGACATTTTAAATTCCCCCTCTTCTAAAAATTCACCTAGATGTTCCCTCTATAATTTATACTAATTATTTAACATCTAGTACCGTTTGCTTTGTTATAATATTATTATAAAGTAGTTGCAAAAAATATGTAATGGTGCATTTTTTATAATAGGTATCCATTTTTTATTTTTAAAATTGCCCATACACAAAAAAATAAGCCCCCCAAAAGAGAGCTTATTCCTACTATACATACAAAATAATCTGTTCAATATTACTATTTTTATCAAAAATAGACTTGCTAATTTCTTTACTTAAAGTATAATTTTGGACACTTTCACTAGTTTTATCCCTAAATAAAATTTTTGCACCTAATACATCACTTTTTACATATTTAACCGAAGTTCCATAAATCATAAAGGCAATTTCACCATTACTATCAAATTCACTCTCACGCAAAAACTTAGGGTTAAAACTAATAATTCCATCACCAACTTTTACTCCAAGCTCACCACGGCGCATAATCACAGACTCTTTAACTTGCCCAGTCATTCCAGGCTGTTCACTGCTCCCAATAAATGAACTATGAGAGTATGGCTCAATTGGAATAGCCCCACATTGCTCAGGAGTTTTTCTAAATATAAACCCTTGTAAAATTTTGTGGTATTCATCATAAATTTTAGAAATATCCTCACCATTTGCTTCAGCACGTTGAATTGTTTCCAAAATAGCCAAAGCAAATTTTGCATTTTGATGCCAATATACACAGCCAATTCCTTCAAATTTATAAAAAACTTCACTACGTCCATTAAATTTTTTGTGACCAAATAACCTTTCAAATTCTACTATAAGTTTAGAAGTTTCATCTTCACAAAGCCCTAGTAATTCACACTTTTTACGCAAAATTTCTTCTGTTACAATCGAGCTATCAAAATGCAATTTTCCATTTATATCTTTAACTATAATTCCAGAAATTTCCTTCAAAGTGTTGACAGTATTTTTGTGTGTAAATCTTCTTGTCATCACCACAGGGTATAATGTATGAGCTTTTAATGTATCACTATATAAATTTTTACTCATATTATTAATTAAATCACAAGTTTGATTTGCATCTAAGTATCCACTTCCAATAATAGCTGATTGACCTTCCAACATATCTCTCATAGGTGTTACCGAAAAATCTTCGCCAAGCAAATTGTAGCTTACAAACACATCATTTTTATTTTGTTCTATAGTATAAGTAATTGCTCCTTTAGCAATCTTAATCCAATCCAAAATATCAGATTTCGCCAAAGAAACTTTGTTTCCAACTCCATTTTTATAAACTACTTCTCTATAATTTGAGAAAACTTCACCAAGCTCATCAAGTAAAATCTTTTCATTTTGAGCAAAGTTCCCATCATACTTTTCAAAAACAGCTTTTGTATCAACCAACCAGTTTGCAACGCTTTCAGATACATTATAGTTGTCATTCACAAATAATTTTTGAACAAAGTCTAAATATGCACTAATATGATAAACTGTTATCATCGACAATCCAATTCCTACAATCGCATTATTTGCATCATTCCATTCTGGTCTTTCGGTGTTCATCCAAATTCCTCCACCAACCATCAAATTAGAGAGTTTGCTAAGCACAGGAACTAGCAACTTTTCGGCCAAAGATACCGTTACAACTTGCTCATTTTCCATCAATAATTTAGCATCTGTTCCAAATTTAGTCACCAAATTATCAATTTTCAAATCCTTTTTCTCATCAAATAAAATTGTACTCTTTGGATTTTTTAAAATATCCTCATAAGGTCGAATAATGTATGGCACATTTGCATAACTAAAAATTTCCTTACTCATCAAGGTGTTTAGTTTCTCAGGATAATGATTATTAAGCCCTTCTAACAAACGAAGCAAATAAATAATTTGGTGGTCACCCCAATATCCAATGCCAGAAAATGGATCTTCTGGGTCTGGCTTTTCCCAATCAATGCCCTCTGTATTAATGCGATAAGGGTTATAACCATCAATTGTAGACGCATTTACAAATTTTGCTACCATATTTTCGTAATATTGAGGGAATGACAGCCCAAGAGCCTCCCAATTTTGGAAAATATCACGCCAATTCCCCTCATAACTAATTTTTCTATTCCCTTGTTCATCTTTCAAATCTATATTAAATTTATTCCATGGTCTTGATGGATCGCCATGTCTTCTCGAAAATGTAAGTGGCATATATTCCAAAGCTAATCTATTTAATACAGGATTTTTTGTGCAAATTTCTTTTAATTCATCAATAGTTTTACAGTTTTTAACTTCCTCATCAACTACAAAATTTTTGATACGAATTTTTACAAATTTTTCAAAATCCTTATAATCAAAGTTATACCCGTCCTCAAAAAGCCCTCCTCGCATTACATTATAAAGCGTATTTACATAATGTGAAGCGTCCATTACTTCATCACCCGTAGTTTGAATTCCATCAGCTTTTTGTACAATTTCAATAATATTTGCTGTTCCTTGATTAATATTTTCAAATACACTAGTAAAATCTTGTTCTTCTACAAACTTTATTAATCTCTCAATTTGAGAATGGTCATAACCAACATCTAATATAAATGAGTATTGTAAATTTTCACCACTATTAATTTTTGCAGTATGATTAATAAAATACCCTGATTTTGTTCCATAAGTTTCTCTACTCATATCCAATTTTTCACCAGCTATAAATTTTCTTACAACATCAGGATTTAAATGCACTTCAGAACTCAAAGTATTGTATGCAACATTCGCCTTCATCATCTCAATAGGATTTGGTGTATCATTAATTGTTGTCGTTAATGAATAAATCGCAAGTCTATCCCCCTCAAGTTCTGAAGCTTTGTAGGCATCAACCAAAGTAGAACGGTCATTTTGAAGAGTCTGATTTACTCCATAAGGCAAAATATTTGATAGACCGTCTAAAATTTCAACTTCTCTACTCTCTCCAGCATTAGTAAATTTAGAAGTTTTTACAATTCCATAAATTTCGCTACTTTCATATTTGTAACTATAAGTTAATTGTAAATCATGGTTTACTTCTTCCAAAATTACACTGTTAGAATAGCACGATTTATAAATATTTCTAGTAATATCATACTTTGCAACTGCTCCTTGTTCAAAAGGTTGCCACATAATATCGTCAATTTTAACTATAGTTTTAGAACCTGTTTCATAGTCTAAATTTAGCTTGTCATTCGTTGTATATGGAAAAATATTTTGAGTACTATTTTTGCGACCAGCCGTTACTCCTCCATTTGATGACATGAAAAGCCAAATATCATTAGAAGATACTACTTGGATAAAAAATGGAGCTAATTTTTGCGCATTGCTAACTTTGTAATATGGTACATTATCAATATTTACAAACATATTTCACCTGTTCCTTCCTTATTATATGTGATTTAAATATTATCTCACTTTTACAAATAACTTTCTAATTTTCGATTGAGATTATTTCAAGTTCAAAAGTTGAAATCCAAATTTCATGATGATCCGCTTTTTTTGTCCTCTGCTTAAAATTTTCAAATAATTAAACCCCACCTTATTTTTAATAATTTAAAGTGAGGTCTAATTTATCTGGCTAAATTTCAAATTTTATAATTGGATAAACTCAATTTTTTGGATATCCAATTCATCAGCTAGCATTTCAAGTCTCAAATTATAAACGCCTCTCTTTAATCTGATATCTGCCAATTTTTTAGTTTTATACGCCCCTCCAGTATTTCCAACCTGAATAGTTGTCATCAATTTTTCATTAAGCCAAATGTTACAAGTAGTTTGAGCAACTCCAATAGCAGTTCCCTCATACGTTACATCTACTTGGAAATCACCATTTTCCTCAAAGTAAAAGTCGTGTGATTTTTCAGTAACAATCAATGTATTATCATCTAAATTTGGACTATCTCCTTCATTTGGTTCAAATAATTGTGGCTTACCAAATACCAGCCCCTCACGAGTCATAGCCTGTGTAATTAAGGCAAAATTGCAAATATTGATAGCACATTTTTGAAGTTCAGCAATACAAAGTTTACCTTCCTCTAAATTTCGACTCAAGTTATCGTTATTTTCATTGTTTTCAGCACCATAATTTCCAACAACCATGTACACATCATTTTGAGATTTTACCATACTTGCCACATTTTCACGTGTGCCTTCAC
>LNZR01000059.1 GCA_002007365.1 Epulopiscium sp. Nele67-Bin005
ACAGGGGAGTCGCTCACAGAGTGAGACAGCTCAGGAAGATCCTGCAAAACAAAAAAAAGATCATCAGCAAATTCTCCACTGAAACCAGTTACACAACAAGAGACCTGGAGAGAAACTGTCTGTCTTTACATTACACAAACACACACACACACACGCACGTTTGTACAGCTACACTTGTGAGGACACTCACTGACATAATGCATTTCCTAGCCCCTTACCCTAACCTTAACCAAAACCTAATTCAAACACTAACCCTAAAACCAAGTCTTAACCCTCAAAATGCCCTTTAAAGGCCAGTGTGAGAGGTGAGGACTGGCCAAAATGTCCTCACTTTCCAAAAAGTGTCCTCACTTCCATGGTGTAAAACTCAAATGACTAAAAATTGGTTCTTACAAAGATAGCTGTTCCAAGGCACACACACACACACACACACACATCTGAGGTGTTAATGCTGACTCGCTGCTGATATATAATAATATCAACTAGATCAGAGCAACTGCTTTCTGATCAATAACTGATCACTTATTGATTGGTGCTTGTACTTCCTGTGTGTGTCTGCAGAGGGAAAACTGTCACACACCTGTCCCCATTCCTCTCGTGAGAGTGCATCCGGGACGGCCCTCCATCTGGACCAAATCTGAGTACGTCTGAGACGACTTCCCATCAGGGACGCCACAAGTCTGTTTGCACCATCACATTAGTCAGTCTGCCTCCACACGGTGAGTTTTGGTTCCTCAGAGTCCAAAACCGACACAAGACGACTGCAGTGAAACAGTTTGTGTTCCCCAGAAGTTTGACTGCAGCCTTTCAGACCTGAAATGAAATGTTTTAAACTTGGTGAATGTCAAAAATCCTTATGCTAATGTTTTAGAGGGCTAAAATAGTTGCCTAAACTGTTTCTAAAATTTGATGTGCATTAATGCGCAAATAAAGGTTACACCGCAAAAAGAATTAGAAATGTAGGCTAATATATATCATAAATTACGGTAAGTCATTTGAATAAACAAGCTGTAGCCCAAATACTCATTTGAATGTCTGAATATAGTTTTAATCGTTATGTGTGCCCCGTATGTAGATGTTATTTTGTTATTTTTTAATCACTGCCATGATACATTGGCCATTAATTAATTTTGTTAACGTTCTCATTCATTTACACAACCCACCCACCACAGTTACTGACCTGAAAAGCAACTGCACGCCCTCTTGAAACAGCATTTTATGTGTTTGTCATTTGCAGTATGTAATAAGTCTAATTTGCTGGAAGGAAAAAAATTGTTGTGGGGTCGTGTATTAAAAAAAATAATCCTTGAGCCACAATTTCTGGCCCAATTCCATCTCCTGATAAAGTTACTATATTAAAATCCATCACTTAACCTCCTGAACCTTAATATATTCAATAAATCCACTTGATGCCATAATTTTTTGCATAAATTCAGGAAATGGTTGAGATTTATACTCCTCATTTGTAGTAAGGTTATAAATTTTACCATCATCAAAATTGATTTCTAGTTGGTGACCTGCTTCAATTGCATCAACAGCTTTTTCACATTCCAAAATAGGTAATCCGATATTTATTGCATTACGGTAAAAAATTCTTGCAAAACTTTTTGCAATTACACAAGAAATTCCACTAGCCTTAATTGCAATCGGTGCATGTTCACGAGATGAACCACAACCAAAATTTTTACCAGCAACTATAATATCTCCTTTATTTACACGACTAACAAACGTATCATCTATATCAATCATACAAAATTTTGCAAGTTCATGCGCTTCTGCTACATTTAAATACCTCGCTGGGATAATTACATCTGTATCAACGTTATCCCCATACTTAAAAACGCTCCCTTTTATTTGCATTTATTTATCCTCCCAAACTGTTTCTGGATTACTTATAACCCCTGTAATCGCAGATGCTGCTGCTACTGCTGGACTTGCCAAATACACTTCAGAATTAACGTGTCCCATACGTCCCACAAAATTTCGATTTGTAGTAGCTACAGCACGTTCTCCAGCTGTCAAAACTCCAGTATGACCACCCAAACATGGACCACAAGTAGGGGTACTCACAACACAACCTGCCTCTATTAAATTTTCAATAATTCCTTGTTTCATAGCAGTTAAATAAATCTTCTGAGTTGCTGGAATTACAACGACTCTAACGTGTTTTGCTACCTTTTTCCCTTTCAAAATTTCATTAGCAATTTGTAAATCTTCCATGCGTCCATTTGTACAAGAACCAATTACAACTTGATCTATTTTGATAGGCTCTTGAGCTTCGATTTCATCAATAGTTCTTGTATTATCTGGTAAATGTGGAAATGATACCGTTGGTCGAATTTTATCAAGTTCCACATTTATAATCTGTTCATAAATCGCATCGCTATCAGCTTCATAAATCGTGTAAGGCTTGGTACTGTGAGCTTTTATATAGTCTATCGTTTTTTCATCAACTATAAATATTCCATTTTTCGCACCTGCCTCAATCGCCATATTTGCCATTGTAAAACGTGAATCCATTGATAAATGTGAAACTCCATCTCCCACAAATTCCATAGATTTATACAACGCACCATCTACTCCAATTTTTCCAATTATATGCAAAATTATATCTTTTCCACTTACATGAGTTGAGGGCTTTCCTGTTAATACAAATTTAATCGCCGATGGAACTTTAAACCATGATTTACCTGTTGCCATTCCAGCCGCCATATCAGTACTTCCAATACCAGTTGAGAATGCCCCTAGCGCCCCATAAGTACAGGTATGCGAGTCTGCACCAATCACCACATCACCAGCTACTACCAACCCTTTTTCGGGTAAGAGTGCATGTTCAATTCCCATATCCCCTACATCAAAAAAGTGTTCTACTTCTTTATCAATTGCGAACTCTCTTGCACATTTGCATAAAGTTGCAGATTGAATATCTTTTGCAGGAGTAAAATGGTCAAGTACAATAGCTACTTTGTTTTTATCAAAAACTTTGTCTACTCCTATTTTTTCAAACTCCTTAACAGCTACAGGCGTTGTAATATCATTACCTAGCACCATATCTAAACTAGCCTCAATTAATTGACCCTCCTCCACAAATGGAAGTCCTGCATGGCTAGCCAATATTTTTTGTGTCATCGTCATAGGTTTCATATAATCCTCCTAAATATTGATAATAGAGAAGCTAGAGAAAAATTCCCTAGCCTTCATTACTTAACATTGCATTAATTGCATTAATATACGCCAAAATACTAGCTTCTACAATATCTAAATTTACTCCATAACCGTTATAAACTTTATTATTTTCATCTTTGATACGCACCCTAACTTCACCTTGGGCATCTGTCCCTCCAGTTACTGAACTTATAACAAAATCTTCTAATTCAAATTTTTTATCCACAAGTTCATCAATAGCCTTATATGAAGCATCAATAGCTCCATCATGTGAAGCTTTAACACTCTCAATAATTTCATCTTTATAATGAAGTCTAACAGAAGATGTTGTTGTAATCGTATTTCCAGCGTTAATCACAAATCGCTCAAGCTTATATATTTCAGGCGTTTGAACCCTCTGAACATGAATTAATGCTTCAATATCTCTATCCGAAACAACCTTTTTCTTATCTGCCAACTCCTTAAATGCCAAAAATACTTCATCTAAATTTTTCTCATCTATCGTAAAGCCAAGACTCTCAACTCTATCAACAAATGCATGGCGGCCAGAATGTTTACCCAGAACTAACTGATTTTCAGTAATACCAATGGCTTCAGGGGTCATAATTTCATATGTCTCTTTATTTTCTAACACCCCATGTTGATGAATTCCAGCCTCATGAGCAAATGCATTCTCCCCAACAATCGCCTTATTTGGTTGTACACGAATTCCTGTAATTTTAGTCAAAAGTTTACTTGTTCTATAAATTTCTTGAGTATTCACTTTTGTTGGAAATGGATAAAGATCACTTCTAGTGCAAATATTCATAACAATCTCTTCTAACGCAGCATTTCCAGCACGTTCACCAATTCCATTAACCGTACATTCCACCTGTGTAGCCCCTGCTCTAACAGCAGAAAGTGAGTTTGCAACTGCCATTCCTAAGTCATTGTGACAATGTACCGAAATATCAACTTTATCAGCACCTACAACATTAGTTCTTATTCCATAAATTAAATTAAAAAATTCTTGTGGTGTAGTATATCCTACAGTATCAGGAATGTTCACAACAGTTGCTCCAGCCTTAATTACTTCCTCCAAAACTTTATACAAAAATTCTGGGCGAGTTCTTGAGGCATCTTCTGCTGAGAACTCCACATCTTCACAAAATTTCTTTGCATATTTAACCATTTCTCTTGCTGTTTCCAATACTTCATCTTCTGATTTTCTAAGTTTATATTTCATATGAATATCAGACGTAGCTATAAAAGTATGAATTCTAGGATATTTTGCATATTGTAAAGCTTCAACTGCCATATCAATATCTTTTGGTACAGCACGAGCCAAACTTGCAACTGTAGTATTTTTAACTGATTTTCCAATTTCAGTTATTGATTTAAAATCTCCACTAGAAGCAATTGCAAACCCTGCTTCCATAACATCAACCCCAAGTTTTTCAAGCTGTATAGCCATCTCAACCTTTTCTGCTAAATTCATACTAAACCCTGGAGATTGCTCCCCATCTCTTAATGTTGTATCAAAAATCTTAATTTGCATCTATCAAAATCCCCCTCATTTTAATTATCGCTTTTTTGTTCTGCCCAACTCATCATATCTCTTAATTCTTTCCCCACTTGTGTAATTTGATGCTTATTTTCTAAACGTCTTCTAGCATTGAAATATGGACGGTTCACCTGATTTTCAACCAACCAATTTGAGGCAAAAGTACCATCTTGAATTTCACTTAATACTTTCTTCATTTCAGATTTAGTTTCCTGTGTAATTATACGGTTTCCTGTTATATAATCTCCATATTCTGCCGTATCTGAAATCGAATGACGCATCGTTTCAAATCCACCTTTATAAATCAAGTCAACAATTAATTTCATTTCATGGATACATTCAAAATATGCACTCTCTGGTTGATATCCAGCCTCTACAAGCGTTTCAAACCCTGCTTTCATAAGGGCTACTACTCCCCCACACAAAACAGCTTGCTCCCCAAATAAATCCGTTTCTGTTTCTTCTTCAAATGTAGTTTCCAAAATTCCTGCTCTTGCTCCACCAATTCCTGCTGCATATGCCAAAGCTATTTCTTGCGCATTTCCTGTTGCATCTTGATACACTGCAATAAGACAAGGTACACCTTTACCCCCTTCATATTCACTTCTTACAGTGTGTCCTGGCCCTTTTGGAGCAATCATCACTACATTTACATCAGCTGGAGGAACAATTTGTGAATAATGAATATTAAATCCGTGGGCAAACGCCAAAGTTTTACCCGATGATAAATTTGGTGCAATGCTTTCTTTATATAAAGTAGGTTGCTTTTCATCATTTACCAAAATCATAATTATATCAGCTTCTTTTGTGGCCTCTCCAGCCGTCATAACTTGTAGGCCCTGTTTTTCAGCTTTTGCCCAAGAAGGACTTCCGTTATAAAGCCCCACAATTACATCAATCCCTGTTTCATGAAGGTTTAGAGCGTGTGCATGACCTTGGCTTCCATAACCAATAACTGCTACTTTTTTCCCTTTTAATAATTCTAAATTACAATCTTGTGCATAAAATAATTTTGCCATCTCAAAAATCTCCTTAATTTTAATTTTTTTCTATCATCTAGCAAATCTACTCGCAATGCTTATATAACTATTATCTATTTTCTGAAAATTACTTTAATTATTTTTAGAAGATATTAGCTTTATCCCAATAAAATATTTTATAAAGTTATTTTTTTATTAAAATATATTTTAGTCTATAATATATTTTGCAAATTAGATATATCCCTCACGTCATTTATCAGCCAATTTAATTCAGTTACAAGTATTTTAACAATACAATTGTTTTATGTCAATATATTTAATTTATTATCTAAAAAATAAATTACTTGTAAACTTTTAGCATTTGTTATCAAACCATAATGTCAAAATTTTTTGTATGTTTATTTATCACTAGAGAATTCAATTTTACCGTAAAAAAATATATAAAAATAGCTATCAACCCAATGGGTCAATAGCTATAATTTTATTTATTTAGTTCTTCGTTTAATCTTACCAAAATAGCAATTAATTCTGCTTGTGTTAATACTTTTTCTGGCAGGATTAGCCCTTCATCAGTTCCATTTAACAATCCAACTCTTATACAATATTGTATCGCTGTATAATAAGCTGTATTTTCAATATCACTAAAGGCTGGATTTTCAGAGCTTTGTAATAGGTTAGCCTTAGTAATTTCATATACTATTTGTGCCAAAACTTCTCTAGTAATCAATTGATTTTCAAGTTGAGTCGTAGCTAATAAAGTTGGCTCTGTTAACTTTGAAGCCACTGATGCTACCGAATAATAATTTTCAATTTCTTTTGGAATATATTTATCCACAATATTTCTACTTAAATTCATATTAGAATTGTCATTCATCAATAAAACTCTATCCAACATTGTGAATGTTGAAATTAAATCTACTGGTTGATTAAGTTGAACATTCGAAGGAATTTGTTCTAAAATACCTACATGAATTGCTCCTTCAATTAATTCATTTGCCCAATGTTCTTCTACAATAAAACTTGAACTAAATGCTGGATTTTTTATTATTGCAGTAAGTTCAACTTGATTTTGTTCTACAAAATTTACATATTCATCTGGAATTGGTGTTCCGTTCAAAAATGTATAAGGAACATCATTAATATCTATTTCTGGAATTATTTCTTCCTCAATCTCTTCCACTTCTGGAATTATTTCTTCCTCAACCTCTTCCACTTCTGGAATTATTTCTTCCTCAACCTCTTCCACTTCTGGAATTATTTCTTCCTCAACCTCTTCCACTTCTGGAATTATTTCTTCCTCAACCTCTTCTACTTCTGGAATTATTTCTTCCTCAATCTCTTCTACTTCTGGAATTATTTCTTCCTCAATCTCTTCCACTTCTGGAATTAT
>LNZR01000060.1 GCA_002007365.1 Epulopiscium sp. Nele67-Bin005
GTAAACCTTTGATGTTATCTCCAGTTTTTCCCCCACTCCACACCGTACGTGAGACTTTCACCTCATACGGCGTTCCAACAAATTTATTTACTTCTTTGAATACCTAAGTTTCCTGCTTGTTTTCTTAAAGAGTTTATGCTTTTTCTAAGCTTTTGACTCTTTAGAACTTTACAGTGCAAAGTCGATACCTCCCTTTATGGGATTAATCTCTATTAGTCATACAAGAACCTTTGACTTACTTAGTTTTCAAATTATTATTTCTCTGTAAATAAATCTGTCTTGGGTCTTTCCCTTCACCACTTATTATCATGGTTTCTCTTTCTATGCGTCACCATAGAGGTTGTCGGTACTCTAACCCTACTCTCACTAAGATAAAATCTATTTCGTACATTAAATGTACTTATAAGATACCACTTCATAGAGGGTAATCTCTCCATGTCCTTAGCTTTCCACGTTCCGATATATCTATCTGTGCATATGAATTTAGGTTTCTCCTTTGAGCCTGTTAGTTTGATATCGCCTTTAACGATATAAGGTTTTTCATAAAGATTAATTTTACTCAACCTCGCTAACCCACACTGTGTGTGTATATACATTTCTATATATTGAACGTTTAGACCCGTACATTCGGAGTTTCGTCAGAGATGTTTAATCTCATTCTAACCATGTTCATTTTATAGACTTCCGACCTATCATATACAGCCACGGACTAGGTGACCTTTCGTTTGTTGCTTAGTTTACGGTATATTTCAGCCGACTTCACCGAGCTTCGTACATTTAGTTTTTACCAATTTCGATGCACGTCGGAGTATTAAAGGGAGCGTTTCGGGGCGTTACTCCGTCATTACACTCCTCGATATATCAGTTATAGACCTTCTTTTAATGACTGAAGTTCTTAGTTAACTTTTCATTAACTAACGTGTCGCACATACTTCGTCCTCATCATCAAAACTGTGTCCGTGGTCGTGGTGGTCGATATCAGTACTTGGTTTTTCTAGTCCATCAATAGTAATATTATTTTTTTCTGCATAGTCCCATAATGCTGCTTGAACAGACTCTTCAGCAAGAAGTGAACAGTGAACTTTGGCACTTGGTAGCCCATCTAAAGCTTCCATTACAGATTTGTTAGTTACCTGTAGAGCTTCTTCAATAGTTTTTCCAATTACTAATTCAGTAGCCATTGAACTTGTAGCTACAGCTGCTCCACAGCCAAAAGTTTTAAATTTTGCATCAACAATTTTTTCATCTTCAATTTGAAGATAAACTTTCATAATATCACCACATTTAGCGTTTCCAACTGTTCCAACGCCACTTGCATCATCAATTTCTCCCACATTTCTTGGGTTCATAAAATGGTCCATAACTTTTTCACTATACATATTTTCACCTCTTAATATTTTGAATTAGTGTCTTCTTTTATTTAAATAATCTTCGTATAACGGCGACATATCTCTCATACGTTTAACGATTGCAGGCAATTTTTCAAGCACAGTTTCTACTTCTTTTTTTGTAGAAGCTTCGCCTAATGTCAAACGAATTGAACCGTGAGCTTTTTCATGTGGCAGCCCAATACTCAAAAGTACGTGTGATGGGTCAAGAGAACCAGAGGTACAAGCTGAACCACTAGATGCCGCAATTCCTTGCATATCAAGCAACAATAATAACGACTCACCTTCCACAAATTCAAAACTAATATTCACATTATTAGCTAATCTTTTTGTGGGGTGTCCGTTTAATTTTGCATGAGGAATAGATTTTAAAATTCCTTCTATTAGCATTTCTCTTAATGAAGTAATATATTCAACTTTCTTATCAATATTTGCATGAGTAAGCTCCATAGCCTTTGCAAGCCCAATAATTCCAGCTACATTTTCCGTTCCTCCACGTCGCCCTCTCTCTTGAGCACCTCCATGGATTAAAGGAGCAATTCTTATACCACGGCGAACGTATAGTACTCCAATGCCTTTTGGCCCATTGATTTTATGAGCTGTTAAAGAAAGCATATCAATATTTTGTTCTGCCACATCAATTTTAACTTGCCCAATTGCTTGAACAGCGTCTGTATGAAAAATGATTTTATGTTCTTTGGCAACTTTTCCAATCTCTTCAACTGGCATAATAGTTCCAATTTCATTATTAGCATACATTATTGAAATTAAAATTGTTGTTGGTTTAATTGCATTTTTTAAGTCGTCGATATTGATACTTCCATACTCATCAACATCAAGATAAGTTACTTCATAGCCATTCTTTTCTAAATATTCACACGTGTGTAAAACTGCATGATGCTCAATTTTACTAGTAATAATATGGTTTCCTTTATGTTTATTAATTTCAGCAATTCCTTTAATTGCCCAGTTATCAGCCTCAGTTCCTCCACTTGTAAAGTAGATTTCATTTGCCTTAGCACCAATATATTTTGCAATTTCTTCACGGGCATCATCAATAGCTTTTTTATTAATTTGTGCAATTTGATAAATACTTGATGGATTGCCAAAGTTCTCTGTAAAATAAGGCATCATTGCATCAATAACTTCTTTTTTCATAGGTGTTGTTGCTGCATAATCAAAATAAATTCTTTCCATATTTATTACTCCTTCATATTTATAAATATATATTTTTTTCGTCTGACTCTAGTGTATATTGTAATTCATAGTCATTAATTAATTGTTGCAATGTAATATTATCCACTACTTCGTTTATACTATCTCGTAGTTTCTCCCAAACTGTTTTGGTGCTACATTTGCCTCCTCCACAATGGGATAAGCAGTCGTAGTCTTTTGCTAAATCACACGTACAATCAGTAGGTGCTAATGAGCCTTCTAAAGCTCTAAGTATATTTCCAACACTAATTTCTTCTGGTGAAGCTCCTAATAAATATCCACCCTGGGCCCCTCTAACACTTTTTACTAACTGGTGTTTTTTTAATTTTGCAATAAGTTGTTCTAGGTAACTTTCTGAGATTTGCAATCTGTCTGAAATACTTTTTAAAGAGACCTGTTTATCTTTTGCATGGACACCCAAATCAACCATTAATCTTAATCCATATCTTCCTTTTGTAGATAATTTCATTCATTACGCTCCAATCCCTAGTTATTTTGTAGGAATTACACCTTCAGAATATCACTATATATTTGCTTTGTCAACACAGAACGAGCAAAAACTTCAAAAAAAGTAGGTATACCCCTGTCAGATATACCATTTTGATAGACATTATTGTTGTTTAATTAGTTGCTTCATCTCATCTAATGTATAAAATGGTGTCTTACTTTTCATAATAAAATGGCAGTTGTGACAAATCGGAACTAAATCTTCTTCAGGATTAATTTTGGATAAATCACAATTATTTTTGTTATTTTTAATTTTTAAATTGTGTACATCTATTAATTTATCAAATTTTTCTCCATAAGTGTATCCATAATCAATACCACAAACTTCACAAATTGCTCCATAATAATCTAAGCATTGTTCCTTTAATTCTTTCCACTTATTTTCTGTTGCGTTCATATCTTCTACTTTTGCTTCAGGTTCTTTAGTTGTGGCACTTTGTTTTTCTAAAATAGTTGATGGAGTTTCTGCTACAACCTTTGATTTTTCAGCAATAGGAGCAGTTTTTTCAATTACTTTTTCTTTAATAATTGGTTCAACTTTTTTATCAACTACTGGAGTAATATTTTCTTTAATAATTGGTTCAACTTTTTTATCAATTACTGGAGTAACTTTTTCTTTAATAATTGGTTCAACTTTTTTATCAATTACTGAAGTAACTTTTTCTTTAATAATTGGTTCAACATTGTTTTCAACTACTGGTGTAACTACTTTTGGAGAAGGCTCTTCAACTTCGATTGGCTCATCAAATAGACCATTTAACAAAATTTCTAGTTGTTCTTCTTGAGATAAATTTTTATCGATACGTGGTCTTTTTGGAGGCTCATTTTCAGTTATATTAGTTTGTAAATGTTCATCAACTTCTGGTTGAATGTGTTCAACAATAGTGGCTGGAGTAACTTCTTTAGTTAATCCTTCTTTTACTGAAATTAATTCATTTATATGCTTTGCTTGATTGGCAATAATTTCTTTATTCATATTAATTGAAACATCAGAAATATCAATTTTGTTGTTATCTACACAATTTTTAATAGCAGCAAAAAGTTTTGGAGCTAACGAAAGTTCAAAACTTTGGTTACTTTCAAACCACCCTACACAAATTACATTCCACCATAACATTTCACCTTTAGAAGATTTTGGAATTTCAATTTTTGTATTCATTTTAATTCTTTTACCCAAAGACATAATTACTTCTTTGTAAGGATACTTAGTTGAATAGCCTTCTTCACCACACAAATCAGTATTACGAATAGCTCTACCCCCAGCTAAATACATTCTCAATAACATATCTTGGTTTTTTGCAGTAAATATTTTTTGGTTCAAAAATAATTCTGACCATTCCTCAACAGAAATATTTACTTCAGTAATATGATAATTGTGCGAAGGTAAAACTTTTTCTGGTTCTTTTTTTGGTTCATTTGGAATTTCCAAAGTAGTAATATTTTGAGTTTTCAAAAATGAGCCTGGAGTAATATCAATTTCTTTTGGTTTTGGTGGTTCTACAATAATATGAGGTGCATAATTGTAATCATTTAAGCGGTTTTCACAAAAAGATACAATTTCTTCAGGAAAAATATTTCTAAATTTTTCATCGGTAATTAATGCTTCGACTGTTAAATCTAAACGTTGTGCTTCCCATAAAACACCAAAATCTACTGTGTTTGCGTCTGTCCCAATGTATTTTATAACTGCTTCATATCCTCCATACTTATTAATTTGCGTTAATAATGTAGGGCATTTATACTTTACATCTTTAATAATACATTTGTAAGTGTCAATAATTTCTTTGTCAAATAGCTGTTTTAGGTTTTGTTTACTAGTTTCTATCATGTGTTCTCCTTAATAAGTTAATAACTATTTTTAGAATTATATGAGGCAGGCAAAGTAGCTATTCTTAGTGTAACTAAATTGCCTAAAATTATACTAATTAAACCTCAATCCATTCATTAATATTGTAAAGATATATATACTTTTGCTTTACGCCCTTTTTTAAGATACTTGCCAAAGCTTGAGCATAATATTCAAGTTGAATGCAATATTGTAATTTTATTTTTTCAATGCTTGCATTTTTATTATTCAAATCAACTCTATCAGTCTTATAATCTATAATGATAATTTCATCATTCTCAATAAATCCAGCATCAATAATACCTTGTAAAATCAAGTGTTCCTCTTTACAATTTTCATAAATTTCATTTGCATTTATTAAATAGATAAACGATTTTTCCTTAAATGCAAATTGTGAATTTTTCATTCTAATTATAGGCTCTGAATTTGAAAATTTTTCCAAAATATCATAGTCGATTAAGTTTAAAGTATCTGGGTGGAGTTTTCCAATTTGCACCAATCTTTCAACCTCAGTTTTAATAGTTTCTGCTGTACAAAATTGTAAATAATCCAATTGTTCAAATACGTTATGAATTATTGTCCCTCGCAAAGCACCCTTAATTGTTGTAACTTCTTCTTTTTGCAAAAATTTTGGAATAGGTTTTGTATCACTTTCTTCCTTATTAATAGCTTCATCAACTTTAGTTAAATCACCTACATTATTTTCAAAAATATTAGATAGAAGTTCTTTTTTGAGTGCTGTTACAGAAGTTTTATGTGGCAAAAGGGTAGCTCCTTCAAAATTGTATTCAGCATTTAACTTCGCAAAAATTCGAGTTCTCTCTTCTTCTGTACTAAAAATCTCTTCTGGATTTTGTTCTAATAATTTTTGTGCATTTTCTCTAAAGTTATCCGAATTTTCATGAGTATTATAGGCTAACATTTTTGGTGAAGTAAATTCCAAATGCCAATTTCCTTTAATACTAAAATTTGGTTTATCGTATTCAATACCAATGTTTTGAATGGTTTGATGAATATTAGAACTTGCCAGCATACTCATACCAATCCAATTTAAATAACAATTAGCTTTTTTTACATTAAATGCTGAAATTGCGCCTTCTTCTCGTGTAGCAAGTTGCACCCATTTTGCAATAGTTTTTTCCTGATTGCCTTTGATAACGCCTGTAATAAACAACTTTTCCTTGGCACGAGTTAACGCTACATATAATATGCGTAACTCCTCAGAAATGTTCTCATTTAGCAGTTGGTTTTTTATCGCAATAAATGGTAAAGTTTCATAAACTATATGTTCTTCTACATCAAAAAATTTAGCTCCAATTCCTAATTTATTATGAAGTAAAACTTTTTCTCGTAAATCTTGTTTATTAAATTGAGTATGCGTTTGGCTTACAAAAACTATAGGAAATTCGAGACCTTTGCTTTTGTGAATAGTCATAATTTGTACGGCATTTTCATGGTCACCAACAACTTTTGCTTGTTCTAGTTTACTATTGTTTAGTTTTAATCTGCTCAAATAATATACAAAATAAAATAATCCTGCATGAGAATTTTCTTCATAATCTTTTGCATACTGCTTCAAAAGTCGTAAGTTAGCTTGGCGACGAGTTCCCCCTTCTAACGTTCCAACATAATTGTAGTAACCAGTTTCTGTATAAATTCTATTTAGCAATTCTTCAACTGTAACTGTTGATTGCATATATCTAAATTTATCCAGCATATCTAAAAATGATTGTATAACTTGTATATTATTCTGCTCCTGATAAAACTTCATAGAATGATAAAATTTAACATCTGGGTTAAAGTTTCTAATATTCAATAATTCATCAAAACTAAGCCCTACAATAGGTGAGCGAAGCACTGCAATTAAAGGAATATCTTGCAATGGATTATCTATAATTTGAAGCATACTCATAAGAATTTGAACTTCGATAGCCTCAAAAAATGGAGCATTAACTTCTGCATACGCAGTAATTTTGTATTGGCTCAAAACTTCTTCAAATATTGAAGCTGCTTTTTTTGAGCGCAACAAAATAACAATGTCTTTTGGTTCAACATTTCTACAAGAAGGATTGCCTTCGTTATCTTTGCAAAAAATCTTTTGTGGGTTAGCGCATTTTTCAGTTAAAGCTTTAATTTTTCTAGCAACCATATGAGCTTCTAGTTCAATGTTACTAAGCTCTTCTAGTTCAGTTTCTTCTTCATTTTCAGATTGTTTTACATTTTCCATCAACAATACTTCAATTTTATCCGATAATAAATTTTTCTCTTTAGCCTCTAATAAATCTTCTGTCATTTCATAAGTAAATAGATGCTTTTCGTAGAAGTTTCCTACTTTTAATTTGGCTTTATCATCATAAGTTAAATCACCAACTTCTTTACTCATTAGTTGATTGAAGACATCATTTGTAGCATTTAAAACTATATCTCGGCTTCTAAAATTTTCTGATAAATCAATAACTACATTTTGGCTAGCAGGAATTTCAGGCTTATCATCAACAATATTTATTTTGTCCCAACTTTCGTATTTGCCAGCAAAAATTTGAGGATTTGCCAACCTAAATCGGTAAATACTTTGTTTCATATCTCCAACCATAAATTGAGTTGGCCCATGAGATGTGGCATTGGCAATTGCTCCTAAAATAACTTCTTGTACATTATTACTATCTTGATATTCATCTATATAGATTTCTTTGTAATAAAGTGATAATTCTTTGGCGACATCTGTAAAAATAATATCTCCAGTTTCTTCATCTTTACCTAGGAGCAATTTTATAGCAAAATGTTCCAAATCATTAAAATCTACAATACCTTTTAGCCGTTTTGCTTGAGAATATTCAATTTCAAATTGCTTAACCAAATTTACAACTTCTGCTATTAAGCTTCCAGATTGTGTAGTTTTTTCGATTAAGATTTCATCAAGAAACTTATTTAATAACGTTTTTAAATTTTCGATGCCCTTTTTAACGGTATCACGTATTCCTTTAGCTAAAGTTTTTAAGTGAGGGTCACAATCTTTTTTGGTACGCTTTAAAGTCTGAAGTTGTATAGTTTGAAATCCTTGAGCAATAGTTTCTAAAGTAGATAAATCAACACTTTCTAAAGCTGATTTATCGCTTTTTATTGTTTCTAAATATCCTTCTGGACCACTAGGTTGAACACAAATTAAAGCCCCTTCATTGCATAATTGTATCAAATTTTTAATCTCTGAGTTAACTTGTCCAAGAATAATCTCATTATATGGTTCAAAATTAGATTGCTGTAATAAATCTACTTTTTCATCAAGCCAAGTAAGAGGGGCAACTGTACTTCGTGTATAAGTGTAAATTTTTAGAATTAAGTTTACCAAATCTTTCAAACTATTTGTACTGGCATAAACTTTTGCGACTTCCAAAAATTTTTCTTGGACTTCATTATCTTCATTATCCATAGCTTTTTCAATAACTTTTTCAGCACATTCAATCTGAATTAAAGAAAGTTCGGCCTCTTTTCCCATATGAATATTAGGGTCTACATCTAATTGATTAAAATAAGTTTTAATTAATTTTAGGCAAAAAGAATGAATAGTAGAAATAGAAGCTTTAGGCAAAATATTCAATTGTTGCTCTAAATATGAAATTTGCTTCTTGTTTAATGTTTTATCGGTATCTTTAGCCTGTGTAATTTCATGAGCAATTCGTTCTTTCATTTCAGCTGCGGCTGAATTTGTAAAGGTAACAACTAAAAAACGGTCAATTTCAATAGGATTTTCTTCCTCATTTCCCAAAATTCTTTTGAAAACTCGTTCAGTTAATACTGAAGTTTTTCCAGAGCCTGCTGCTGCTGAAACTAGCACGTTTTTATCCCTAATATCAATAGCGATTTGTTGGCTTGGTGTACGCTTAATTTGTTTATTGCTCATCATTTTCTCCTTTCGTATAACTTTCGATTTCTTCCCAAATTTCATGTTCTGATAATTTTGGTAAAATTTGTGCTTTGTTGTTTTTATCGTTAACATCAAATTGACAAATTGTAGGGTATTTGCAATATGTGCAAGGTGATTTATCGCCCAATTGACAAGGGTTTGCACTAATTTCTCCATCTAAAATAGACTGGCTTAATTCTTTAATTTTATCTGTAACATACGTTCTCAAATTATCAAATTGTTCCTCAGTAGCAATTTTAGAAAATGCTGTCCAACCATCTTTTTTTGCTTTAACTGGAATAATTGTGCCTGTAATTTCTTCATCAAAAGCTTTTACAACTTCTTGATTATCAACAGTTAGACCCGATAATTTATAGGCATCTAAATTAGCTTTTTGTAATGTTTGTGAAGTTTTGCCTTGTTCATATGAGGCATAATTAGTTTTTAGACGGAAGTAAAACATTCCTGCTGGATTTGTATCAGGTGTGTTTTTTAAATAGGCATCTAAATATAACAGTAATTGAAATTGTAAACCATAAAATAACTCCAATAATTCAAAAGAAGTTTTTCCTGATTTATAATCAATAATTTTTATATAGTTCTTATTATCATCTTCAGATATATAAATATCAATTCTATCAATTTTGCCTTCTAATTTAATTGTATGCTCGTTGTCAAGTTGTATTATAATTGGGGGCATTACACTTCCAAATTTACCTGTATTTTCAATGCCTTCCTTAAAAGACAGCTCATAATTTTGAGGTTGGAATTTACCTTCTTCAAGATGATAAGTTAGTGCGTTAATAGCTCTTTTGCACATATTTTGAATTTGATTGGTCATATGCTTTAGGCGACCCCCTTCAATATGTTGGCTATTATATTTAGCAATACTTTTATCAATAGCATTTAGCAAACATTGTTCCTGTTCTGTTTTATTAACCGTAGTCCATTCTTTGTGTATTTTGTCCAATTCTTTAGGGTATTCCTCCAAAACATTGTGAAAAATTGTTCCAACATCTGATGTACTCCACTCAAAAATTTCTCTATCTTTAGCTTTTAGATTGTATTCTATAAAATAATTACAGGCACATTTGCGAAATTTTTCAAGTTTAGATACGTTTGTAACAATTTCTTTGGAGTGTAATGTTTTTGAAGTAGCTGGTAGTAATTTATTTTGTTTGTTAGAGTATAATAAATTTTGGATTAGTAATGTAGCTTTATTTTTCCAGTTTTCATTTGTTAAATACCAACTTAAAATATCTCTCCATTGTGTATCTTGACTTTGATTTTCTAAAAAATGTTTTATCGGTAAACTTAGTTTGTTCAAAGTGGACTGGGGAGTAAATAATAATTCTTCGCTATATTTATCTTCCAGTTCAAACATTTGGTTAAAATTAATAAAAAGTGGAGATGGTTTTAAGGGTTTGCCGTCTTCTTCCATACTAATAGCACTAATTATAATTTTATTTTTAGCTCGAGTAAGTGCAGTATAAATTAAAAATTCATTGCTAAAAAGTTGATTGCCTATAAAAGCTTCATAAAAATTAGTTGTTTTAGCCTCATTATTTTGGCAAATTTCCCGTAAAGATACATAGTCCATTTCTGAAAATAATGTTGGAGATTGAGAGTGTTTTGGTAAAATTCCATCATTCATTCCTAAAATAAAAATAATTTTTAGTTGAGGTAATTTGGTTCTTTCTACTTCTCCAATAATTATTTGGTCGTATGAAGGTGGGATAATTCCCATTTTAATGTAGGTAAAACTTATTTTTAGAATTTGTTTATAGGCTGTAAGGGTTACTTGTTCATCACCCAAAGTTTCTACTAATCGGTCAATTACCTCTATAACTTGGCTATAAATTTGCTCATTTTCAATTTGTAAACTTAAATTATTTTGCTCTTTATAATACTCCACTGTTTTTTGAACACTAGTGTAAGCATCTATCTTTTTTAAAAAGGCATATACAATTCGAGTCATATGAAAAACGGAAATTTTAGATGTTGAACCATCAGACTTAATTGCATTTTCCACAAGTTTAATTAAATTCCAAAAACGAACTCTAGTATCATTTAAAAGGTCTAAATCCCAGTCTTTTTCACCATAAGTCCATTCATTTTCCCATCTATTCCTAAATCTTATACCATAGGCCAAAAGATAATTATCTAGGTAGTCAATTTCATCTTGGGTGAATGGAAGCATTTGTGTTTTGAGTAGAGCCATTACAGAAGGATAGCTCCAGCCAGTCGTTACAACATCAAGCAAACTTATAATTACGCTAACTAGATTATTAGTTTGAACATCTCTTTTCATATCCAAAAAATATGGGATATTATATTCTTCAAAGACACTACCAATATATGGTTGATATCTATTTATATCACCAACTAAAATTGCAATTTCATTATAACGGTAGTTTTGTTCAAAAATATAGTGATGAATTTGTTGGGCTACTTTTTCAATTTCTATAGCGATTGTAGGGTAAATATTTAGTTTAACATTATCACTTTTTGTTGGAGTTTCTTCCTTATTAATAGTAAGATAATATTTGTGCAATTTCCATACATCTGGATTTACGTTACGTTGTTCGTTTTCACAAAGATGGATATTGAAATTTGATTGATTGTTGATATTTTGCAACTTGTGCAAAGTTTTTATACTACTATAAAAAAGATTATTTTGCTTAATTTCTTCATCTTGTGTATATATTTTATCCATAGGCAAAGTAATAGTTAACATTTCAGCTTGTAAATTAAGTTGGTTTATTACTTGAAATTGGCCTTCTGTAAATCCAAAAAATCCATCAATCCAAATTTTTGTATTTTTAAATTGAGGGTCTTGAGCTAGTTGTTTAGCTAACAATATTACACTGCCTTCTAATGTTAAAAATTTATTTTCTACGTAATCATTAAACCAGCCGTAAATTTTATCTAAATCCTGCAACTTGATATTAAGTATAGAACTATCGTTTTCTTCTTTTTTGAGAAATGTTAATAATTCTTGCCCAACTCCATTTTGCTCACAAATCGTAATAAGACGATTGATATGTTCTACAAACCCTTCTTGATTATAACTTTTTCCATAAAAATCAAGCTTTTTTTTATGTTGTTCAAGCAACTTTTTTATAATCATCATACGTTCCAAATCATCAATAATTGGAAATTTTGACAGGTTGTTATTAATTGATATATGTTGAACTAAATTTTTAAAACTTATTACTTCTACTGAAAATAGCCCTGGGTATAACTTATTTGCTAGTTCTCGTTGTGTTTGTAAATTAAATTGTTCAGGCACTATAACTATCAATCGTTGAAAGGGATTGATTTTAAGGCAATCTTTTATCATCTCATAACAATGATGTGTTTTTCCACTGCCTAACTCTCCTATAATTATTTCCATATTTTACCACTCCTAAACTCTACAAAAAAAGCTAACTTTATCAGTTAGCTCAGTAAAAATTGCAATGTGATTTCTATCATTTCTTCTTGCTGTGCTATTACATCAATTGTGGCTTCATTATCTCCACTTTGTTCTCCATACATTCCAAATTGAGCATGATTTGCTCCTTCTATCATATGAAAAACTGCATTTTCAGGAAAATTATCACGGCTTTGCTCAATTTCATCAATAGTTGAAAGTCCGTCTAACTCTCCATAAATACTCAATACTTTTAAGTTGGAATTAGTTAAATCAACGGTTTCCATAGGATATGAAGCAAGCATGATTAATCCTTTAACTAAGTCTATATTTTCACTAGCGAATAAACTTGCTGCAACTCCACCCATAGAATGTCCTGCTACGTACCAATTTTCTATTTCAGGATACTGTTGTATAATTTTGTTTGATATGTTAATATCCAAAATTGCTAAATTTAAATTAAGGTTTGGAATTACTACTAAATATCCTTCTTGTGCTAAGGCGTTGGCATAATATCCGTAGGCCAACGGTTCAACTAATGCTCCACTATAAAAAATAATTCCAGTCTTTGCGTTTGGTGTTTCTGGGGCAAAAACTATATTTTTATTTTCATTTGAATAGGATAATTCTGATAAGTTAGTATTTGGTTTATAAGTTTGGAATGTTACAAGTATAAACCCTACTATAAATACAGTTATAATTCCAAACATACTCTTTAAAGTTTGTTTTAACATTCCTTTGCGCATACATACCTCTAATATATTATACCTAAAGCTTTATTTTGTATTTTCATAAAATAATTTAATTCGTAAATTGTTTGCGGGTTAGTTTCAAATACACAAAATTGTGGATTTATTACCTCTACAATTTCTTTTGCTATAGGGTGGTCAAAAGGTTGATGAGGGTCTAATTTATTTACGTGTTCCATCAAAATTTTGTGTTTTAACTTTTTATCTGTGGTAGATTGATATTTTTCTAGTTTGTATAAATGATTTTGCTTCATATAGTGCTTTGGTAAAGTTTTATTTAGATGAACTCCATAAATATAGGGTTTTATTTCTCCCAAATTGTTAACAACTTTTGATATATAGTCAAAACATTTTTTTTCGTTATCAATTTGTGGATTGGTCAAAGTCAAGTGAGATATATCTATAACAAAACCGATATTTTTGTACTTAACTCCACTAAGTATCTTCTCACAAATTGACTTATTCAAATACGTAAGTCCTGGCCACCACAAATTTTCAAATAACAATAATGGACCATTTTCATTGTGAGGAAATGCTAAATTTATGAGTTCGATAGTTGCATCAACTACTTCTTCATCGGAATAATCAAATTTCCATGTAAAGGAGTCTTCTGGGCGAATGTGGGATATGTGAAAAACCATATACTCAGCCTGTAGAGTTTTTGCTCTTTCGTACTGAAGTTGATATTTTTCAACTATAATATTTTTGTTGAGTCCTCCATAATAATTGATTACATCATTATCATCACCAATGTATTTTTCAACTAGAAGTTTATTTTCTTTCCAAAATTCTAACCACATTGGATAAAAGTTAAGGTGAATTCCTGTTATCAAATCAGGATTGATATTTTGTAGAGGATAATCTAAAGTTAGCCCAAGCTCTACACCGTCAAGCTGATGTTTTTCTAAAAAATCTTTTATTAATTGCCAATCATTTTTAAACCATGTTAAATATTTTTTCGTTGTTGAAAGATGCATTAATTTCTGCATGTAAAATCCTTTAGCCTTTTAAATTATAATTTTCTTGTGGAACTGCTTGCTTAATAATTGTGCGTAACAGTTCGATTTGCTCATTTTCCATACAATCTTTTGGAATAATTTGAGCTTGTACAGCGTCTACAAAAAATCTAAAATCTTTATTTGTTTCTTTGATTATGCTGTAAGTTTGCCAAGATACAATATCACTCATTTCTCCTACTTCTAAAGATATTTTATCTGTAAAGAAATTATATTTAGAAGGAGCTGAAAAAATAGGCATTTGCATTTGCATTAGTGTTATTTGCCAAACTTTCATAGGTGTTCCACATAGTGCTAAAGCAGTAAGTATAATCCACAAAATATTATGCGATAAAAATACACCTAGTGAAGAAGTGTTTATAGTCCATTGATATGCCACGTATCCCAACAATGCACACCCCATTAAAAATGTGAGTTTGCTAAATTTTGAGCGATAAGCAACCCATAGATTATAACGCATAACGTCTTTGATTTTTAATTTGACAGTTACTTCTACATTTTGCATTCTAATCTCCTTTTCTAGTTTAGTATGGTGCTTTGTAATTATACCATTATTCTTTTAAAAATACTACTTCTATTCACAGTTTATTAACAAAAAATGCGTATTTTTTTATTTATACTCCATAAATTTCCATTATTAATGTCGAATGATAGAGTTATAAAAATTTATTTTTTTATTTGAATGTGTATAAAAGCATAAAAAAAAGGCTAACCTCTAGATAAGAAGTTAACCTTTTTTTAATTATAATTAGTTGTTAAGGTTGAAGAATGAACCTAATCCTAAGAATTCAGCTACTTCTCCTAATTCCTCTTCAATTCTTAATAATTGGTTGTATTTAGCAGTTCTATCAGAACGAGCAGGAGCTCCAGTTTTGATTTGACCAGCGTTTACAGCAACTACGATATCAGCGATAGTGTTGTCTTCTGACTCTCCAGAACGGTGAGAAACAACTGCTGTGTATCCAGCTCTGTTTGCCATTTGCATAGCATCAAATGTTTCAGTAAGTGTACCAATTTGGTTAACTTTGATAAGGATTGAGTTACCAACTCCATTTTGGATACCTTTTTGTAAGAATTTAGTGTTAGTAACGAATAAATCATCACCTACTAATTGGATACGGCTTCCTAAACGGTCAGTAAGTTGTTTCCATCCGTCCCAGTCATTTTCATCAAGACCATCTTCAATAGAGATGATTGGGAATTTGTTTACTAGGTTTTCGTAGTAGTCAACCATTTCAGATGAAGTACGAACGATAGTTTCACCTTTCATTTTGCTTTCTCCAGCAAAGTGATATTTTCCATCAGCTTTGTCGAATAACTCAGATGCAGCAACATCAAGACCAATTCTCATGTTTTCTCCAGCTTTGTATCCAGCAGTTTCGATAGCTTCAACGATAAGTTCTAATACTTCTTCAGCTGTAGCAAGGTCAGGAGCAAATCCACCCTCATCACCTACACCTGTAGCAAGGTTTCTTTTTGTTAATACTGATTTTAAAGTGTGGTAAACTTCAGCACACATTCTTAAAGCTTCTTTGAAACTTTCAGCACCAACTGGTAAAATCATGAATTCTTGAATATCTACAGTGTTATCAGCGTGAGCTCCACCGTTTAAGATGTTCATCATTGGAACTGGTAAGTGTTTCGCATTAATTCCACCAAGGTATTGGTAAAGTGGCATACGAAGTGCTTCAGCAGCAGCTTTAGCTACAGCAATTGAAACTCCAAGAATTGCATTTGCTCCAAGTTTAGATTTGTTTGGTGTACCATCTAAGTCAATAAGAAGTTTGTCGATTGCAGTTTGGTCGATTGCATTCATACCAATTACTTCTTTAGCAATAACTTCGTTTACGTTTGCAACAGCTTTTTCTACACCTTTTCCAAGGTATCTTGAAGAATCACCATCACGTAATTCTACTGCTTCGTGTTCTCCTGTTGATGCTCCAGATGGAACGATTGCACGTCCAACATAATCTCCCTCAACTACAACCTCAACTTCGATAGTTGGGTTAGCACGTGAGTCAAGTACCTCTCTTGCAAATACGTCTAAGATTTCTACATAACCTTTCATCATTAAACTCCTTCCGATTTTTCCATTAAATTTTTTTGTAAGTTGAACCTCATACAATCCTATAATTGCACGTTTCTTTTGTTACCGCCAGAAATTCCTGCTTCATCGACTTTATGTATTTCATCTCCACAGGCGTATATTTGGATAGGCTCTGCCCTATAAGATTTAATTTAGCAAGGGGATATACCCCAAGCTAAGATTATTTTTGAAGTAAAGTTTCACCAGTCATTTCAGCAGGTACATCAACTTCCATCATATCAAGTAATGTTGGAGCGATATCTGCAAGTTTTCCATTTTCTTTTAATGTAACTCCATCATTGTAGTTAACTAAAACAAATGGTACTGGATTGATTGTGTGAGCTGTAAATGGTTGGTTAGTTTCTAAATCTACCATTACCTCTGCGTTTCCGTGGTCAGCTGTAATAATTCCGTTTCCATCTACTTCTTCTAATGCAGTAATTACTTGGTTTACAGCTGTATCAACTGCTTCAATAGCTTTAATTGCTGCATTTAAATCACCAGTGTGTCCAACCATATCTGGGTTTGCAAAGTTTGAAATAATTAGGTCATATCCACCATTACGGATAGCATCTTCTAATTTATCAGCTACTTCAAAAACGCTCATTTCTGGTTGTAAATCGTAAGTTGCAACTTTTGGAGAAGATACAAGTACACGTTCTTCGTTAGTGTTTGGCTCTTCAACCCCACCATTAAAGAAGAATGTAACGTGTGCATATTTCTCAGTTTCTGCAATACGTAATTGTTTTTTTCCTTTGCTTGCTAAATACTCACCTAAAGTGTTAGTAAGCGTTTGAGGTTGGAATGCAACTTCTTTATTTGGAATAGTTACATCGTATTGAGTAAGTGCTACAAAATTTGTAGTTACATAGTTACGAGTAAATTCAGCAAATTCAGGATCAACGATTGCACGAGTAATTTCTCTTGCTCTATCTGGTCTGAAGTTGAAGAATACTACGCTATCCCCTTCAGTAATTGTTGCTACTGCATTTCCATCTTTTTGAATTACAGTAGGTAATACGAATTCATCGTAAGTTTCTTTTGCATAGTTTTCAGTCATTGCTTCTACTGCATTTGTAGCAGTTTCACCTTGACCATTTAATAATGCATTGTATGCAAGTTCAACTCTTTCCCATCTGTTATCACGGTCCATTGCATAGTAACGCCCTGATAATGAAGCGATTTCTCCAACACCGATTTCATCAAGTTTAGCTTGTAATTGCTCAACAAAACCTTTTCCTGATGCTGGAGGTGTGTCACGTCCATCTAAGAATGCGTGTACATATACTTTTGTAAGACCTACTTTTTTAGCCATTTCGATTAATCCATAAAGGTGGTCGATGTGACTATGAACTCCACCATCAGATAAAAGACCCATAAAGTGTAGAGCTTTATCTTCAGATTTTGCTTTTTCCATAGCATCTTTAAGCGCTTTATTTTCTAAGATTTCACCATCTTGGATAGCTTTTGTAATACGAGTAAGCTCTTGGTAAACGATACGTCCAGCACCAATATTTAAGTGTCCAACTTCTGAATTACCCATTTGTCCAGCTGGTAACCCAACTTCCATACCACTTGCAAATCCTTGCACTGTAGGATATTTTTTCATAAGAGCATCAATATGTGGTTTTTTTGCTAAAGCGATTGCATTAGCTTCTTCATTTTTGTTAATTCCAAATCCATCTAAAATTAATAATAAAGTAGTTTTTTTCATATCTTCAGCCTCTTATTTGTAGTTAACGATATCAGCGAAACCTTCTGTAAGGCTTGCTCCACCAACTAATCCACCATCAATGTTACCCATGTTAAATAATTCGTTTGCATTAGCTCCATTTACAGAACCACCGTATTGGATACGAATTACATCAGCAGTTTCTTGTCCATAAACATCAGCAAGTACTTCTCTGATTGCTTTACAAACTTCTTCAGCTTGCTCAGATGTAGCAGTTTTTCCAGTTCCGATTGCCCAAACTGGCTCATAAGCGATTACTACTTTTTTAGCATCTTCTGCAGATACATCTTTAAGTGCAATTTTAGTTTGAAGGCTAACTAATTCGATAGTTACATTTTGCTCTCTATCTTCTAAAGTTTCTCCAACACATACAATTGGAACTAATCCAGCTTCTAAAGCTTTGATAGTTTTTTGGTTTACAGTTACATCAGTTTCTGCAAAGTATTGTCTTCTTTCAGAGTGTCCTAAAACTACGTATTTTACTCCTAATTCTGCTAACATAGAAGCAGAAGTTTCTCCAGTGAACGCTCCATTAGCTTCAAAGTGCATATTTTGTGCTCCAACTCCGATGTTTGTTCCTTTAGTTGCTTCTACAACTGCTGATAAACAAACAATTGATGGACATACTACAACTTCAACATTATCAGTATCAATGCTTCCTTTTAAAGTGTTGATAAGTTCAACAGCCTCTTTTGGAGTTTTGTTCATTTTCCAGTTTCCAGCAATAATTTTTTTACGCATAATTATTTCCCCTCTCAAATTAAATAAAATTAAGTTTAACTTCTTATTAAAAGGCATCGACCTTAGCCCTCTTAATAAAAATTTAATATAAATTTACATAGCAAGCAATCTTCCCACCAAATTGATGGGAAAATTGTGCATATAATATAGAAATTACTTGTTGTCTGCTGCTGCAACTCCTGGAAGTTCTTTTCCTTCTAAGAACTCAAGACTTGCTCCACCACCTGTAGAGATGTGAGTCATTTTATCAGCAATTCCAAGACGTTTAACAGCGTTTACAGAATCTCCACCACCAACGATAGTAGTTGCTCCTTCTAATTCTGCTACTGACATACCAACATCTAATGTACCTTTTGCGAAGTTTTCAAATTCAAATACTCCCATTGGTCCATTCCAAACAACAGTTTTTGCTCCTTCTAAAGCTTTTTTGAAAGTTTCGATAGATTTTGGTCCAATATCAAATCCTGACCAACCAGCTTCAATTGTTTCAACAGTTTTGAACTCTGTATCGTTAGAGAATTCTTTACCGATTACGTGGTCAACTGGAAGAAGAAGGTTAACTCCTTTTTCTTTAGCTTTGTTTACCATTTCTAAAGCGTAATCTAATTTATCTTCTTCTAATAAAGAGTTTCCTACTTCTTGTCCTTGAGCTTTAAGGAAAGTATAAGCCATTCCTCCACCAATGATAAGTGTATCAACTTTTTCTAATAAGTTGTTGATAACTCCAATTTTATCAGAAACTTTCGCTCCACCTAAAATAGCTACGAAAGGTCTAACTGGGTTTTCTACAGACTCACCTAAGAATTTGATTTCTTTTTCCATTAAGTATCCAACAACGTTATCACCACAAAGTTTTGCAACACCAACATTTGAGCAGTGTGCACGGTGAGCTGTTCCGAATGCATCATTAACAAAAACTTGTTTGTCACAAAGACTTGCTAATTCTTCTGCATAAGTATTCGCTGCTTCGTCTTTTCCGTATTTAGTTTCTTCAGCTCTGTAACGAGTGTTTTGTAATAATAAAACTTCTCCGTTTTGTAAGCTGTTTGCTAAATCTTGAGTAGTTGCTCCTGTTACTGTGTTATCATCAGCAAATTTTACATCTACTCCTAAGTGTTTAGAAAGACTCTCAGCAACTGGTGCTAAAGAAAGCTCTGGTTTTGGCTCTCCTTTTGGTTTACCTAAGTGAGAACAAAGAATAACTTTTGCACCTTGCTCCATAAGTTTTTTAATAGTTGGAAGAGCTCCGATAATACGGTTTTCGTTTTGGATTACTCCATCTTTTAAAGGTACATTAAAATCACAACGTACAAGTACTTTTTTACCTGCAAGGTCTGTTAATTGGTCTACAGTTTTTTTGTTTAACATTTTCTATTCTCCCTTTTATAATTTCATATGTTCAATCTATGTTCTTTTATTTCTATTAAAGAGGGATTTCAATCCAAAGACCGAAACCCCTCCTATAAGGATTTACTTTAATTATTTGCTAAGTTCAGCAAAGTATTTGATTGTTCTAACCATTTGGCTAGTGTATGAATTTTCATTGTCATACCAAGAAACAACTTTAACTAATGTAGTTCCGTTTCCTAAATCAGTAGTTCTAGTTTGAGTAGCATCAAATAAAGAACCGTGAGTATCTCCGATGATATCGCTAGATACTAATTCTTCTTCAGTGTATCCAAATGATGGGCTCTCAGCACCTTTCATAGCTCCGTTTACTGCAGCAACATCTACAGTTCCGTTTACTACTGCTACTAACTCAGTTAATGAACCAGTTGGTACTGGAACACGTTGAGCAGCTCCGTCTAATTTTCCATCTAATGCTGGAATTACTAAACCGATAGCTTTTGCAGCTCCAGTTGAGTTAGGAACGATGTTTACAGCTCCAGCTCTAGCTCTTCTTAAATCACCTTTAGAGTGAGGACCATCTAAAGTCATTTGATCTCCAGTGTAAGCGTGGATTGTAGTCATGAAACCTTTTTGGATTTCTGCTAAGTTGTGTAATGTGTTAGCCATTGGTGCTAAACAGTTTGTAGTACAAGAAGCAGCAGAGATGATGTTATCATCAGCAGTTAAGATGTTTTCGTTAACACCAAATACTACTGTTGGAAGGTCATTTCCAGCTGGTGCAGAAATAACTACTTTTTTAGCTCCTGCTTTGATGTGTGCTTCTGAAGCAGCTTTTGTTACATAGAAACCAGTACACTCAAGTACTACGTCTACGTTAAGCTCTCCCCAAGGAAGGTCAGCAGCGTTTTTCTCAGCATAAATTTTGATTTCTTGTCCATCAACAGTGATAGAGCTATCGCTTGAAGATACTGTATGAGCTTTCTCATATTTACCTTGAGCTGAATCATATTTTAATAAGTGAGCTAACATTTTTGGGTTTGTTAAGTCGTTGATTGCAACTACCTCATACCCTTCTGCTCCAAACATTTGTCTAAATGCAAGACGTCCAATACGTCCAAATCCATTAATCGCAACTTTAACTGCCATTTATAAATCCTCCTTATAATAATTAAATAAAATGATTTGTATATATTTCAATCACCTAAGTTAGTATGTAACATTTTGGTGAATTGATACCTAAAATAATAAATTTGTTATTTATTTGCAATTTCTATAACTGCTTTTGCAGCCGCCTCATCTAATACTAGATAACTTCCTTTAAGGAGGTTTCGAGCTGCATAAATGGCAACAGCTTTCTTTTTGCCACCTGCAATTGCAATACGATAAGGAATTCTTTTTACTTCATCTAAATCAAGTCCAATGGTTGATGTATTATGAATAACTGTTCCTTCCTTATTAAAATAATACCTAAATACTTCAAGTACTGCTTCATGTTGGTTCAGAATATTAAAGGTAGAGCAACTTTCTTGCCTTTTTTGTGCCATTTCAAATGCATCACCCAAACCAAAAATTATCATATCAGATTTTTGCATCATTTGTAAAATATGTTGAATATACGGTTCTTGACGAATTGTGTGAATTGTTGCCTCACCCAATTTATCAGGAATATTTAACAATTCATATACCCCTTCTACCTTATGTGATAAACGAATTGCAATGTTATTAGCCTCACACTCAATATCTTGTCCTAAACTTCCCCTAGCTGGAATAATCGTTAAGTTTTTATAACTCCCAGTTTTTACATATAAACTGTCAATCATTCGTGAAATTGTTGTTCCTCCTGTGATTGCAATTATGAAATCATCTTGTGCTAAGTCTTTAAATAACTGCGAACCAGCTTTACTAAGTCGCCACTTTGTATTCTCATTTTCATCACTATTCCCTTTTACAACAATAGCTCGATTAAGATTAAAAAGTTTGGCAATCTCATCTTCTAGTTCTGAATATTGCTCCAGTTGATACATTGGAGCATAAAGCTTATCCAAGTTTTTCTCACCTTGCAATGTTAGGCTTACACCATTAGAAGAAACCATAACTAGCTCTTGTCGAACTAAGCTTTCAATTTCATTACGAATTAATCGCTCAGCATATGTAGTTAACTGTGAAAGTTTTCTACGTCCAACAGGTTGGTTTTCATAGATACTTTGTAAAAGTCTATAACGAATACGCAACATTTCAATGCCTTCTGGAATAATTTTTTCTAAGTCTGACATTACATTATTCATTTTTATCACCTTATGGGTCACTTTCTGTCCCAGTAATACACTTTCTGTCCCATGTATTTATTCTACATAGTTTTTTATAAATAAGCAAGTACATATTTAACTATTTTTAGTAATCTCTATTTTAAACAAATTTCAATCAAAAAATAGTTTATTTAGTTTAAGCATATAATGATATTGTAAATCATATTACTAAAAATATTGTAAAAAATATAGTAATGATTTGTGTTTTGTTGTGCAAATTGTCGGTTAAAAATCTAGTTCAATTTTATTTTACACTTCAAACTAAGTATATTTTCTTTAAAGTTTATTAATTTTTCGTATATTAATTAAAAATTAATTGAGAAAAACATGAGTAAATATTATATTTTAAACCCAAAAATGGAAATTATAATAGATATGTCCTATTTTTTTACATAGATAAATTTTAAAAATAAAGTCAGCGCTCCTTAAATTTTTATATAATTAAGACATAAAAGTTATTTGAACACGAAATTTGAAATTGGAATTAGAAAGTTATCTTCAAATTGCTTCACCTTTATTGGTTATGTGAAATTTACATTTTGAAATACAAAAAAAGGACTATAACTTAAAGTTTATAGCCCAAAAGTGTTATTCCTCAAAAATTTCAATCTCTTCTTCTTGTATTGTCAAATCAATTATGGATTGCATTATAAAGGAAGGGTCTGCTTCTAAGGTTGGTATTGTGAGTATTTCTTTGCCAGAAAAAATCGGTGAAATTCCTCCAACTTGATTTACATAAAAATCATTTGATATATCTGATGTCATAAATTGTACAAATTCTATTAAATATGGTTGTTTGTCAATATCGCCATAACCTTTTGTTGTAATGTAAAATCCAGACTTGTATTCAGCAATAAATCTTGTATTTTCGCTCTCAGTTGCATTAATAAATGGCATTGGCAAAATTTCAACATCAATTGGCAAATTATCAGCGAGCCAACTTCCTTCCAAAATCATTGCACAACCTCCGTTTTCAAATTCCCAAATTGCTTGTTCAGATGAAATTTCTAAAAAATTTGTAGCAAAAGCTTCCTTATTATATAGAAACTGTAATTCGTTCATTACTATATCATATGCCAATTGATTATTCCAAGTTTCGGCTTGAGTATTATTCGCCAAAAGCAGATGATTAATCCACATAGTTGGTTCACTATATAAATTTGAACCTATTGGAACTATTCCTAAATTACTAAATATATTTATAGCGTCATTTAAATTGTCCCAATTTGTTGGTAATTCTACGTTGTGTTGGTCAAATAAATTTTTATTACAATATAATCCATAATAATGACCATTTACAGGGATTGCATATGAGATACCATTACTATAACTAGAAGAAGTTAATGCTTGCGACATAATATTTGTACCATAGTTTGGATATGTGGCACGGATAACTTCTACTGGAACGAAACTTCCTTGTTCAAATAATTCATCAACACTATTATCTGTTAGAAAAAATAAAATATCTGGTTCTTGACCTACCAAAAAATCCGATGCAACTCCAGCAATATGAACATTTGTTCCAGAATTATTATAAACGATATTAACTTCTGGATAAACTTTATTAAATTCATTCATTCTAAATTGCATAGCTTGTTCCATCGCCGTTTCTTGAGGCAAAAAGCTAGAAATTGCAATGGTTATATTAGTTTTATCCTCAACTACAATTTCATTTTCTTCTGTCTGCTCTATTTCTGGTGAAGTTTGCGAATTATCTTCAGCAACATTTTGACACCCTACCAAAGGAAGAAATAGCAAACACATTAATAAACATTTAAACATTTTTTTACCTCAATTTATTTATAGCTATGAAGTGTAATAAACACACTCTCTGGTCTTGTCATAATTCTAAAAGGCAATTTGGCAGTCCCAACACCATTAGACACAATAATATCACGACCTTCACGCTTCTCTTTACCTGTTAGATATGCAAGAGCCGTTTTTTCATTGATAAATTCTGGTACAAATTTACTAAGATATTTTAGAAACGAAAATTGCGCACCATGAGTATGACCAGATAAAATTAAATTAATATCATCTTCATCTTTTAATTGATATACATAACGTGGATTGTGGCTAACCAAAATTATATAGTCCTCAAACTTTGTATCAAAGGTAGTTTTTTTAATATCTTGAGTTTGAGTTCGTAAGTCCCCAACTCCTCCAAGTTTTATTTTTTCGCCATTTTGTTTAATCCAAAGTGAAGAATTGTTTATTGATTTAATATTTGCCTTTTGCATAGCGATTTCAGTTTCTTCAAGCCCTTCAACAACATCATGATTACCCATAACAGCGTACACACCATGTTTTGCTCTCAAATATGAAAGCTCATCAAAACATGGCTCGATGTGTTTTTTAAACGTAATATAATCTCCACCAAGTAAAATCAAATCTGGTTTCCAGTCATTAACCCTCTTTACAATTTTAGATAACCCTTTATTTTTTAATGTATGACCAAAATGAATGTCGGCTAAAAAGGCTATTTTAAATCCATCAAAAGATTGTGGGATTTGGGCATGGGCAATATGATATTTAGTTTCTTGTTGCCAATATGGTTCAAATAATGCATACGCCAAAAGCGCTCCTCCCAAAATTTTATATCGTTTGTTCTTCATACTAAGCTCCTTTTCTAAAGTAAAATTTATTATTACATATTATCCATAGCAATATTACAAAGCTCATCAGCCCTGTTATTTCCTGCATTATCACTATGCCCTTTAACTTTCAAAAATTCAATATTACTAAACTTTTGACGCTCAGCAAAAAGTTCTTCCCAAAGCTCACGGTTTTTAACAGGATTTTTTTTGGCATCAACCCAGCCTTTTTTAATCCAACCATAAATCCAATTGTTAATACCATTTTGAACATAGGCGCTATCAACATAAACTTTGATGGGCATATCATATTTTTTAAGGGCCTGCAAAGATTTAATAGCTGCCACAAGCTCCATTTTATTGTTAGTTGTATTTTTGGCAGTCCCACTAAGCTCCTTAACATGACCGTTGTAACTCAAAACACACCCCCAAGCTCCTATATTATTTGCGTTTTGGTTGCCACGACACCCGCCGTCGCAATAAATTATAATTTCATTCATACAAAATTGCTCACTTTCTAAATACATTTTTTATATTATACCCCATTTTGGTAGAAGTTAACAACTTTTTATAATCCGCACCCCTTAAAAATTATTGCATACATCGAAAGTAATCCTACTACCACAAAGCAGAATTGCACTATCCTCAAAGAAATAGATTTTCGTTGTTGCCATGTATAAAGATATGCAACACATAATATAGGAAAGAACAGGTACGTATTTAGCCACAATTTCACATCAGTATGCTTCCACCAGTTTGGCAAATGGTCTTGTAGGACGTTCATTCCAAAAAAACCTGTTACAAACGTTGGAATAACTAGTGCAGCTCCAGTAAAAGTTAAAAGTTCGACTTTAATTTTAGACTGCTCCCTAGTAATTAATTCTGCGTATTCATGAACCTCCTTCATCTCAAAATCCAGCTGTTGAATTTCCTCTTTAATATGAAATAATGCCCCCAATTTTTCATAAACCCACATACCTTTAGTATCCTCAGTAATATCATTGAAATACATTTGATTAATAAATTGAATATAAATTTCGTATAACCCTTGAATTGCAGGCACTAACTCCTCTTTTGGAAGCATAGAAATAGTGGCAATTTGATTGGAGAAATTAAGCAAACTAGCTTTTTGAATTAGGAGCAAATTCATCATCTGGTCGTAAATTTTGCTAACTACACTTTGTTTAGAGATGCATACAACATTAAACACCGATAAACTATAATACTTATCTTCTTCAAATAAAGTAAATCTATCCCGAACTTTATCCTCATGCCACAAGAGAGGATTTTTTTTAATTTGCTCAAAACCGTTATCATCGCTATATAAACATAAACTTACCATTTTACTACCGATTAATGGTTCAATATATATTTGGTGTCGTTTGGTTTCGGTTTCTTGTGTAAAACTTTTGCCTAATAATTCCATAAAAAAAGGAGATATTTTACCTGCCGATAGTTTATAATTAACTTCATCTCTAAGTTCTCTAATTATTATTGGATTAAAGTCAAATAAAATGCTGTGAGGACCATCTTTACTAGTTCGGCTAATTGGAAGCTCCAAAGGGTATACGCATTCTGCAAGACTGTTTATTTTTTGAATTTCATCAAAAGTTGAGTAATTAAAATTTTCTAAATAAATACTCAAAATCCCTATCCCACTTTTAATAATTCTAAGCCCAACATGACTAACAGTCAGCCTAAACGTAGATTTATCAATCTTTAATTCACAATATGCATTCTCGTCAACAAAATCTTTTTTGTAAACTTTCAAAACGTCATCTTTTTTATATTGCTGATAAAGAATGTTCCTCACAGGTTTATAAAAGTAAACAAACTCGTTGTAGGCGCTAGTATCATTAATTTCAAAAATCTGTTCGCTCCAACCTTTTAGATGGCTAAAAATTCTATCAGAAATTTGTTTGTGAGGCTTAAAGTTATACCCGTTTTTTGGAGGAATAGGAATTGTCCAAGCAAAGGGTAATAAAAAAATATGTTCACTAATTTTTTGTTTATCCATAAAGTATCCTTTTGCCTTTTAATTTATATAAAAACTAGTATCCAGTTTTTTTGATTTTTTATACCAACAAAGATTTTAATATATAGAATAGAGATTTTTTTATGGGCCATTATACCATTTTAAAATTTCTATTCTACGCTAAGTTTTTAGGAACAGATTTTGAATTTTTGACGGACAAGGTTTTGCAAATTGCAAAAATGAATTTTTCGTTTTAGAAATTTTGAAGAAAACTAACGCTAAAATTTAAATAGAAATAGAAATTTTTTTATGGGTCGTTATACCATTTTAACATTTCTATTCTATGATAGGAATTTTACATCAGTGAAAACATTTGAACTTTAAACTTTGAAATTGGCTTATCAAAATTCATTCCTCACAGATTTTTATTGACCAAATATACGATTTTGGTATCTCTATTCTACGTAAATAACTCAAATATCCCTCCAAATTTATCAAAATTATTATTGGAGCTAATCCAAAACACCCAAACTATTGATTTTACTAGGTTTACCGACGTTTTATAGCCATAAATATATACCACATATAATGTTAAATTATTTTTGGGGTATTTACATTGATTTTTTATTTTGGTAAACTTTTAATTAATAGTTAACTAGGTTAACTAAAATAAAATAACTGGTTAACTGGTTATATTTGTCGGTTAACAAAGGAGGAGTTATGTCAGATGTTACTTTTGGTGTAAAAATTACGCCACAGATGAAAGAAGAATTGACAGGAATGATTAAAGATAGTGAGTTAAGTGGTAAAGCTTTTATGTCTTTGATGATGCAAGCGTACAAGTTAGAAAAGAATAAAGGTGAAGTTTTGCTTGGTGAAACTGATGTAGATGAGCTTCAAAAGTTGTTGGGTAGAGTTCAAGGATTATTTTTAAATTTGCATCAAAGAGCCGATGTTCTGTTAATTGAGCAACAAAAGGATTTTGAACTAAATTATACAGAAGCTAAAAAAGAGGTTGAAGATTTACAAAAAATCTGTGAGGATTTGAAGGAGCAGATTGAGGTAATTTCTGCTGAAAAGATGGAGCTAAAAAAAGGGGTAGATACTTTTGAGAAAAGTGTTAAGAAGCTAGAAACTGAATTTAAAGATGTCAGTTTGCAGCTCAAAAAAGAGCGTGAGCTAAATGAGAAATATGTTAAGGATACTAAAATTAATGTCGAACTTGAAACGCAAAATATTCACCTTAAGGAGCAACTAAATACCAAAGATGAAGATGTTAGAAAGCTTGAAAAAACCGTGTCTAGTCAGTCATCAGAGATGTGGTTTGTGGAGAAGGAAAATGAAAAACTCAAGGAAGAAATTACTAAGTTACAAGAAGAGGCTCAAAATACACAAAAAACTTTGGAAGAAAAGTTTGCCTTGCAACTAAAAAACACTTCTTTAGAACTCAAGTTAGAACTTCATGATAAAATTGCTATTTTAAAAGATGATTACGATAAGCAAATTAGTAACTATCAACAAAAGATTGCTGAACTCGAAAAAAATTAATTTTGACGAAAAAGGGTAACTTCTTATTGAAAAAATTATGGATTAGGGATATACTTATATTAGGAAAAGGAGTGAAAAAAATGGCGGGTAATTATTTAACATCTAAAGAAATTTCAGATTACACTATTAATGGTGGTGTAGCAAAAGTAAACCGTAGTGCAACAGTTGTATTATTAATGGGGGTTCTAGCAGGCGTTTATATCGCTCTTGGAGCAATTGGTGCTACAACTGCGGCACACGACATCGCTAACAAAGGACTTGCTAAGTTAGTTTCTGGGGCTGTCTTCCCTGTGGGGCTTATGTTAGTTGTATTAAATGGGGCTGACCTTTTTACGGGTAACTCATTAATCATTATGTCTACATTTGATAAGAAAACAGAAATTGCAGACTTTTTCAAAAACATTTCTATCGTTTTATTAGGTAACTTTATTGGTGCTGTAACGATGGCGTTTTTACAAGCTAACTCAAGTCTTTTAGAAATGAGTTATGGTGGTTTTGCAAGTTACACATTTAAAGTAGCAGCTGATAAATTAAGTTTTTCTTTTACAGAAGCCTTAATTTTGGGGATTATCTGTAATATTTTCGTGTGTGCTGGGATATTGATGGCCTATAGCGCAACGGACGTAGCAGGAAAAATCTGGGGTTGTTTCTTCCCAATTTTTGCATTTACAATTAGTTCATCAGAACACGTTGTTGCAAATATGTATTATGTTCCAGTAGCAATATTTGCAAAAATGAACCCAGAATTAGTTGCAATGTCAGGTGTTGATGCAGCAGTTTTGGCTGAAATAACTTGGGGTAACTTCTTTATTAATAACGTTATTCCTGTTACAATTGGTAACTTTATTGGTGGAGTATTCTTAGGTTCTATCTACTATGCAATTCACCATAAATTGTCAAAAATTAATTAATCTAAAAAACTCTAGTATAAAAGCTAGGGTTTTTTTGTGTCCAAATTTAAATTTATTAAATCGAATTTCCAAAAATCGTGAAGATGTTACTTTTTCGTCCCCCATCTAACGCCAAATACCTTTTTTGCTCATAGATTTTATTAAACGCTTTAAAAATCTGATATTAGCCTTCTGATTAGCTTTAAAAATGTTCCATTCTTTATAACACTTAATAACTGCTATAAAAAATTCTTCAAATTGATATTCCATATTGATAAAAAGTACGTCATTCAATGTCATCATTTCACTTCCTTTATAAGGGATACTAATATTATATCCAGTCAGTTGTAAATATATCCGTTTTTGAGATAAGGTTTTGGATTTTAAAGGGAAATTTTTCAGATGTTTTTTAAAATGAAACGAATAAAGTCAAATCTATTTTTTGCTACTAGATTTTATTAAACGCTTTAAAAATCTGATATTAGTTTTCTGATTAACTTTAAAAATATCAAATTGGATATAACAACTAAAAACTGCTAATAAAAAAATTATAGTTAATATTATATATTTTTCATTGACCAAAAGTAAATCCAACAATGCCATCATTTCACTTCCTTTATGAAGGATACTAATATTATATACAGTGATTTGTAAATATATATCCATTTTTCAAATAAGGTTTTGAGGTTTTAAATAGAAATTTTCAGGTGTTTTTTTAGAATGAAATGAAATCCCAAATTTAAAAATCATGATGAACCGCTTTTTTTGTCCTATCTTTGGCGTGAAATCTCTTCTAACTACTTATTTTTTGAATTTATTACACACTTTTAAGTAAAAATCATCTCTCCAACAGTTATAATTTGAGATAAATGTTGTGTCAATAATTATAACCTAATAATGAATAAATTATATCAATATAAGGTGGTCACCAAAAATTTGATTTTATTTTTTATCTCCTTATCATATGCAAGATTGTCCGTAACATATATTAACGTAGTAAAAAATAAGGAGGCAATTTTTATGAATAACCCATACGCTTATAAAAGAGATAACACTCTAGCTACTGGATTTTTGGTAGTTGAGGTGCGTACTGACCCAGCATTTGGACCATCTATTCCAGTTAGAGGAGTAAACATCATTGTTTCAAGAACAATTAATAGTCAAACTCAAATTATCGAGGAGGCAATTACAGATGAGGCAGGGCAAACTGTTACATTTGAATTAGAAGCTCCACCAGAAGTTTTATCTCAAGAAGAATTTAATGAACAACGCCCATATGCTACATATACTATAGAAGCAACTAGCAATGATTATGTTTCGGTTGTAGTTAGTGGAACTCAAATTTTTGCTAATGTTAAGTCTATTCAATCAATTAATTTAGTTCCTAAAGAGGAGTTAAGCACAAGTGAAAATATTCATACCGATGTTATAGAAAATATTAATATTGAGCCATCAACGCTTTATGGGGATTATCCACCAAAAATTCCTGAAAGAGAAATTAAAGATGTGGCAGGGACTGGATTTATCGTTCTTAGCGAGGTTGTAGTTCCTGAATTTGTAATTGTTCATGCTGGGTCGCCAAATGTAAACAACGCTCCAAATTATACAGTTAGATATAAAGATTATATTAAAAATGTAGCTTCATCAGAAATTTACCCAACTTGGCCTCGTGAATGTATTAAAGCAAATGTTATTGCGATTAACTCATTCACTTTAAATAGAGTATATACAGAATGGTACCGTAATCAAGGTAAATGGTTTACAATTACCAATTCTACAGCGTTTGACCATGCTTTTGTTTATGGTCGTGATATTTTTGATAGTATTTCACAAATTGTAGATGAAATTTTTGATATTTATGTAAAACGTCCTGGAGTTCTCCAACCGTTATTAACACAATATTGTGATGGACGATATTCATCGTGTCCAAACTGGATGACACAATGGGGCAGTAAAGCGTTAGCCGATGATGGTTTAAGTGCTGAACAAATTTTAAAATTCTACTATGGAAATGACATTCAAATTTTGAGTGCCCCAACAGTTCAAGGAATTCCAGAATCATTTAATGGAGTGACTTTAAAAGTTGGCTCTTCTGGGGCTGCTGTACGTACTATCCAACAGCAATTAAACCGTATAGCTCAAGTGTATTCAAACATTCCAAAAGTAGCTTCTGATGGTGTGTATGGTCAGTCTACAGCAGATGCTGTTAGAGCTTTCCAAAAAACTTTCCACTTAACTCAAGATGGAATGGTTGGCAAATCTACATGGTATAAAATTTCAGAAATTTATGTTGCTATTACAAAAATTGCAGCTTTAATTTAATTAAAAAAGTATCCTTTGTAATAAAAGGGTACTTTTTTTGTGGGAAATTTTGTAAATTTATTTAATGACAAATATCAATCATCTTGACAACTAATATAAAAACAGATTAGAATAAAATCACCTTAATTAAAACGTTGGTTAAGGTTTTTTGTTTTTTTTAGGATAAAATCTATCAATAATTGGCAAGTAAATTTACGGAAAGGAAGCTTTTGTTATGCATTATGCACAAATACGCAAATATGATACAGCAAATGGAGTAGGCATTCGTGCTTCTTTATTTGTGTCGGGTTGTACACACAAATGCCCAGGTTGTTTTAATGAGGAGTATAAGCAATTTAATTATGGGATAAAATGGACAGCACAAATTGAGGAGCAGTTTATTGAGCATATAAAAAATTCTTATGTTCAAGGGATAACTATAATAGGGGGTGAGCCATTTCAACAAGATGAAGATTTGCCAGCATTATTAGCACATATTAAGGAAGAAACTAACACAAATATTTGGATTTATTCGGGGTATACTTATGAAGAAATCATAAAAAATGCTCATCAATCACTTATTTTATCATATTGTGATGTATTGGTTGATGGCAAATTTATAGAGAAGTATAAAGATATTCGTTTGTCATTTCGAGGAAGTAGTAATCAACGTCTTATAGATGTACAGGAGTCTATTAAAAATAATTATGTAGTATTATATGATTATCAAAATAATTCATCAATAGCAAACTAGTAATAGTACGCTATTTTTTTTGCCCAAATTAAAAAGACTGCAAATGATTATCTGCAGTCCAAAATTTTATAAATCTTCTTTTTCATGTTGTGTACAAATTGAGTCGTAACCGTGTAACTTAGTTTCTACCTCAACTGTATCTAAAAAGTTTTCCATTTTCCCAATTTCCATTTTGTCGGAACTTTTGATAGTAACAATTTTCTCACGCTCAAAATTTTTGAGTTGCAAAGTTAAATCATCACCACTTTCTTTGTGAATACAACGGTATCCATCGTGGTAAATATCCTTTAATTCTTCAAAATTCTTATCCATAATTGACCCCTCCTAAAACAAATGTTTCTATTATGATTTGCAAATTTTGAACTTTAAATACACAAATTTTAGTACCATTTTAATACATTAATCAAAATCAAACTGTAGCTTTTTAATTTCAGAACGTTTTTGATTAGCAGAAATTTCATGGGTATAAATTGACAGTGTTATTGCTGGGTTACTATGAGAAATTAGTGAGGATAGAGTAGTAATATCCATCTGATTGGCGATGCAATATGAAGCGAATGTATGCCTAAATAAATGGGCATGTATAGGACGATTTAATATTTTGCCTATTTTTTTCATTACATCATGCAAAGTTCTTGGAGCTATATGGTCAGTTGGATTTTTGATACTTGGAAAAATAAATTTACTTTTTTGTACAAGATTATAAATTTCCGTTCCTTTTAAATATTCCATTTCTTCATAATAAAATTGAAACGCTTCTACCAACTTATCATGTGTTGGGATTTCATTATATTTGCCACCTTTTGTAAATAAAACAAGGCTTTTTTTGTTTAAATTGATATCTTTTTTTGATAAACTAACAGCTTCATTGGCACGGCAACCAGTATATAATAAAATTGAAATTACTAAATAATTTCTGATGGAGCAATAATAAATTTGATTGGCATGGTCATTGCGATTTTCTTTTTCTTTGTGTAAATTTATTTCTTTAACAAAATGTTTAAACAGCAGGGTAATTTCTTGAGGCTCTAACACCTCTTTTGGTACATGTTGTTTCTTATATTTGATGGGCGTAATAAATTCAAATAGTCTCTCCTCACATAATTTCTTGTCATAACAATATTTCAAAAACCGATGAATAACTAATCTTTTACGCTTTAGGCTAGAAACTTTTAGATCCAAACTTTGGAGATATGCAAAATAGGCCTCAAAATCCATAAAATTCAAATCTTGAAGTTCAGTTTTGGTAAGAGAATTTATCCACTGGTTCAAATCTTGAGTATAAGCTGTAATTGTATGTTTTGAAAGTTGTGCATAGCTTAATGATGTAATAAAATACTTTTTTGCTTCTTCGATATTCATAATTTCCATGGCTCTCAATCTTTTATTTTATTAGGTAAAAAATTCTAATATTTTGTAGAATTCATTTTTAGGTAAATGATACCACACTTTAATTTTTGGGTCAATAATTGATATTATACGGAATAAATTTGTCAATAAAACGGTATGTTATCTATAAACAAATACTATAGTATAAATTTATCCTAAAATATATTGACTTCTTATTTGTGTATGATATAATTATTTATGTCATAAAGAACTCTTACCATGGCATGACTATTACCCTTTTTTTGTGGTAATAATCGTCTTAAAATTATTTTAACTTCAACAAAAAGACCCCAAAACAAATTGTTAGGGGTCTTTTTGTTGCAACATTATATTTTTGTTATTGAATTCCTACCATCATTGCTGTTACTGTAATACCGTCTGGTCTTGTAATTACAACAATGTCTCCTGCGTTATGAGAATGTTGTTATATGTGAGATATCATCTTACCTAAGTTGTACCTCACTGTATAAACCTCTGTAAATAAATTAGCCTCATTACTTCAACAGTTACTATCCTAAAATGTATAAAATACATTAAGGATAAATAGGATTTAGGGGAGTTACAGCTCCCTTAACCTATTACATATCATACCATATCTAGTTAAGAAATCCAAAAGAAAGGAATTAAGACTTATAAAAAATAAGCAAATAAAAAAGTTAATCAAGAAAGTTGAGCTTTTTATTAGAATTTTGTCATTAGCGGATCTGGCTATCTTTAAGATAGTGATGGTTATGGGATTAATTTAGCTATAACTACTATAAGAAGAATTGCCTTTGTAGTACATTCTATATTTGCTGAATTTTTAATAGTTTTTATCAGAACATATTTTATGAAAAATTTATATTTTGAATTATTTAAGCGTATACTTTCCCTAATGGGTCTAATTACAAGTACCATTATAGTTATCTCTTTTTGCATTCAGTCTTTATTGAAGATATTATGAATTCTAGCAATTTAAGCAAACAAGAAGTGACCAGAAATTGAATTACAGAACTTAAGGCGTAGAATATACGTCTTTTTTTGTAATTTGATTTGCGTATATAAGCAGAAGAAGTTAATGGAAGAGAATAAGCGATAATATATTTGGAGGATATTTAGTATGAAAAATAAAAAAAGAACTGTATCAATGGTACAAGGTGGAAAAGAGGCTTTTTTGAAATCATTAGAAAACAAACTTTACATTCCAATATGGTTCTATTTAAAATTGACAGGTAGCCTAAAAAATAATTTTACTGCACTCGTCTTTACATTCCAATATGGTTCTATTTAAAATTCCTTTTACGTCAGGCTATCAAACAGTACAAACACAGCTTTACATTCCAATATGGTTCTATTTAAAATAAAAGAATATGCTAGAAAGTTTTATCGTTCTAAAGCGCTTTACATTCCAATATGGTTCTATTTAAAATAAAAATAATGAAAGTGCAAAGTTCTTGATTTTTGAGGGCCTTTACATTCCAATATGGTTCTATTTAAAATGGAGACTAGCCCCTAGAGGGTAGAGGGAATAGAGGGCTTTACATTCCAATATGGTTCTATTTAAAATCACAAATAACACAATATAGCTAGAGGCACGGGTAAACTTTACATTCCAATATGGTTCTATTTAAAATATTTAAAAGTAATTTTGGGAGTTGAGGTACAACAAATCTTTACATTCCAATATGGTTCTATTTAAAATTCGTAACTTTTTGTATGTTGATATATACCAACGTATGCCTTTACATTCCAATATGGTTCTATTTAAAATACTATAATTGGAGTATTTCAAAAACATACGAAAACATATCTTTACATTCCAATATGGTTCTATTTAAAATAATGAGCATAACAATACTCATACACGTACAAATCATCTTTACATTCCAATATGGTTCTATTTAAAATTTTTGTTAATTTTGTGCAAATCTTACAAGTTTAATGCTTTACATTCCAATATGGTTCTATTTAAAACAAATTTTTAATATAGCCCCTAAAATCTCTTTTTTTAACTTTACATTCCAATATGGTTCTATTTAAAATGATAATTTATGCACACTTGATACATCAAAAATGTATCTTTACATTCCAATATGGTTCTATTTAAAATATTCCTCACTTTTTCACCTCCTAAAATGCCTCAAGACTTTACATTCCAATATGGTTCTATTTAAAAAAATGCCGATGTTGTAATACATACAAGCGTTATGCAAGCCTTTACATTCCAATATGGTTCTATTTAAAAATCAACACAAAAGCTCCAACGGTAATAAGTTAAAACACTTTACATTCCAATATGGTTCTATTTAAAAGTTTTAAATTTTTAAGAGCTTTCATAAGCTCAAAATTTTCTTTACATTCCAATATGGTTCTATTTAAAAATAGCACGTACCCACTATGGAGATGCTGATAAATGGACTTTACATTCCAATATGGTTCTATTTAAAATTGCATTACTGACGTATGTATTATTATATCAGCGTTCTTTACATTCCAATATGGTTCTATTTAAAATTTTAACGCAAATTCAGGGGCTAGATGTGGTTTTTGCTTTACATTCCAATATGGTTCTATTTAAAAGTAAAAGACCGATTTAATAGCCTTGATGTTCTGTTAGCTTTACATTCCAATATGGTTCTATTTAAAATAGTAACTTAAGTGTTACACGTCGTTATCTAGGTTTACTTTACATTCCAATATGGTTCTATTTAAAATTAATACTATGTATGTACTAGCTAATATATCAATAGTTGGCTTTACATTCCAATATGGTTCTATTTAAAATATTTAAACGTTTTAAAATATTTAAATACTAAGCGTTCTTTACATTCCAATATGGTTCTATTTAAAATTAATCGTAACTATGTATTATGGCTAACTGGAATAAATACTCTTTACATTCCAATATGGTTCTATTTAAAATAAATAGTGGAATGTTCTTAAATTGTCAATGAATAATCTTTACATTCCAATATGGTTCTATTTAAAATTTTTAACGGCAATACCTACCCCTTATGAGAGCCAAAAACTTTACATTCCAATATGGTTCTATTTAAAATTGTCTATAATGTTTCCAAATTTTGGGCGATACTGAGCTTTACATTCCAATATGGTTCTATTTAAAATTAATATTGATAGTGGTCAACTGTTTGTTTGTAATAGCTTTACATTCCAATATGGTTCTATTTAAAATCATAGCATTATATGTTGGATTGGAAAATTACCCTAAACCTTTACATTCCAATATGGTTCTATTTAAAATCAATCCCCCAATATTTTTATTTTTAACAGCGATTTTAACTTTACATTCCAATATGGTTCTATTTAAAATTGTGGGGGCTTAAATCAAACAAAAGCTCTTAAAAGTTTCTTTACATTCCAATATGGTTCTATTTAAAATCATTTTTTATTTTTAACGGCAATCCCTTCATTTCTACTTTACATTCCAATATGGTTCTATTTAAAATTATATATTTTTAATACTTTTATACTAATGTTTATAGTTCTTTACATTCCAATATGGTTCTATTTAAAATTATTTGAAAGCAACAAGCAATCGTAATTATACATTGCTTTACATTCCAATATGGTTCTATTTAAAATCTTGTTGAACACTCATTACAGACACGGCAAAAGCTTCTTTACATTCCAATATGGTTCTATTTAAAATCCTTCTTTTAATCCGTTATTCACATTTTCCACCGACCTTTACATTCCAATATGGTTCTATTTAAAATAGGATTGATCCCTATAAAAACTATAATATCACATCTATTTCCTTTTGTCTAATACTAAATAACAAATTTCTTAATTAAATTTATGATTTCTCCAATAAACAACAGATTTTTTATCTATATACCGACAAACCTTTTAAATTCAATGATTATATTGAGTGAAAATATTTTATCTTCAAAGTTCAATATTAAACTGTGAATTTTAATGACAGCGTTTACATTTATAAATTTGATAAAACGTTGAAAACTAAGGAATTGTCGACCCCCCATACTTTTTGGGTTATAGGAGGTTGACAATTAAAATTAGAAAAAGTTATCCATCTTATCTTCTTGTAATGCCCACATTTTGCGATGTAACCATTTTGGATTATTAGTTTCATATACTATAACAGAATCCAAATCTTTTCTAATAAATAAACCTAGTTCTTTTTGTAATTTCAAAAGTTTATCTTCTGTTATTTCGCCTTCAAACACTGACTTTTGTACATGAGTTAAATATTTCTTGCACGATTTAAACGTCTTACTCCAAACTCTAGGTCCTTGCTCATCGGCTTTAATATCATAAATCAAAATAACGTACATACTTCCTCCTTACCACCAGATTTTAAATGGCTCATACGACTTTACTCCAATCATGTGGTTAACCAACTTATAACACTCAAGCCTAATTAAATATTGGTATGACACATTTTTATTCAAATCTTTATGCTTAACAGTTTTTTTCATTCTCTTATCAAATTCTCTCAAAATAGTGTTTGAAGCTTTCTTTGTGAGTTGTAAGCCGTTTAAGTTTGGTGTAAAACTATCTTCTGTAATTTGACTTTTGTTTATTAATGAAAAAATCATTCTATCAGCTAAAACAGGTTTAAAAATTTCAGCAATATCAAGGGCTAGCGAAAAACGTTTATTCCCCGCAGAATGTAAATAGCTAATTGTTGGGTTAAGTTGAGTTTTATAAATTTCTCTCAAAACTGCTGTATAAATTAAATCATTTATACAAGAAATTAAAGTATTAACTTCATAATCTGGAGGATTTTTAACACGTTTTTTAAATTCTAGCTCCTGATTAATAATTTGAGGCCAAGCACTATAATAAATTTTTCTAACATTGCCTTCATACCCCATCAACTCCCTAATAGATGTAGCTCCAGCAATCTTATCTTCAAAACTTATTATTCGTTCCATCTCTTGCTCAACATCTTTTTTACGATTTTTGTAATATCTCAAATTTCTAATGATATTTGCAGTTGCTCCTTGTATAAACTTTTTGGCCAACTCAAGCCTAAGTGCATTATCCGAATAAATCATAGTTTGTTTAGTTAATAACTCCCCAGAAATATATGACTCTTTAGGATAAAATGAACCTCTATAATTTGTATAATAATCAAAGAAATGAATGCTAATTTTGTGACTACCCAAAAAATTTAATAGTGAAACATTTAGATCCATCTCACACATTATATAAATATCATCAATACTTTCAATAGGAATATCTCTCTTTGTTCCATCTGGATAAATGAGTTTTAGCGTGTTATCTTCTCTTTTAAGCCTACCCTCATTAAAAAAATAATAATTTTTGTTCATATCTTCTCCCCATTAAACATAACACAGATCAAAATATGCACACTTTTTACAAATGCTTTTTTTTGTGCAAAAACTGGGGATATCACCCTCAACAGTTTCATAAATATCAGTTTTGAGATTTTCAATTATTTCTATATCCCCATCTTCAAATGTAACTTCAATACTTTGTTTTTGTAAAGGATAATCAATTTTTGCACTCATGTTGCCAACATCACGAAGTATAAAAAAATATAAATAATATTTTACTTGCATAATGCTAGCGTGTTCCATCTTACTAGATTTTTTAATTTCGTGGATTTGATTATTTTTTGAAATAAAATCAATATTTATAGTATCATTAAAAAACACGTTTTTATCCTGATGAGGATAGCCAGTTTCATGTAATACTTTTCCTATATTAACATTTTTATGGTTGGTCTCCATCGTTAGATTTCTATAAAAGTACCACAGTTTACGTTTACAAATATAATAATAATTAATCATAAGAGCAGTAATTTCACGCCTAATTATAGAAATACCCCCTCATCACTTTCAATAATAAATGCATCTGGAATAAGTCCTGCTTTATTATACTCTAGTCCAATTACATAAATTTCATTATAGTTGTCTAACTTTAAAACTTTTGGGCTAGCAACTTTGGGGTGAGTACTATAATTTAATAAAACATAGTATGGAACAGAAACTGTATATTGCATAATGTTATCTTGGGCCAAAATTTTATCTGTGTCAGAGCTATCACCTTGTAAAATTTGTAGGCTATTTTCAATTTCACTTTCAAATTCTTCATAAATTTGTTGAGGAATTATATCTTGAGTAAAAATTTCACGAAGCTTTATTTCTTTTGGCGATATTTTGTATAACTCAGTTGTTTGTAATTTTAACCATGCTTCATCATACTGTTTTTGGTAAGCGCTTCCTACCAAGTTTTCAGTAGTTAATATATCAATTAGTTCAAGTTTTTTAATCTCACTCAAAACGCCTTCTATTCCTGTAATAGCTTTTTTGGATAACTCAAATAAATCTTTATCAATAAATCCTTTTGAGCCATGAGTTAATAAACTATCATCAATTTTTGTATAGACGAAACAGTTTGTACTAGAAACTTCTTTTGCTCCTTTACGATTGCATCTTCCAAAACGTTGGAATAACGAACTAAGTTCTTGAAGTTCAGTATATAAATAGTCGAAATCAATATCTAAACTTGCCTCAACAAGAGAAGTTGAAATCCAAATTCCATGCTGATAATCGACAGTTCCTTCCTTATTATAGGTTTGTCCAAACTGTTTAATTTCCTCCTCAAGTTGTTTTCTATCTTTTTGGATAAAAGAGCTATGCAAAATAAATAATTTTTCTTCTGGAATTTCAGCTTGCAATTGCTCATAAATTTGGCGAGCTTTTTTTATTGTGTTACATACCACCAAAATTTTACAACTTGCCAAATTATCTTGTTTATACAAATTTACAATATCTTCAGCATTTAGCTCTACATCTTTTACGCAAACATGGTGTCTTTCTAATGAATTATTAATAAAAGTTTTTGTTGGTAAAAAATCAATCGCAACAGGTTGGGCCTCATCAAATAAAGAAAGCTTGGCAGAACTCGTTAATAAATCTTGTATAAAAGGAGGTAATGTAGCTGTAATTATTGCAACTTTGCCTCCAAGTTGAACAATTCTTTTTAGTCCAAAAATAATATATGCCAATAAATCTGGAGAATACATTTGAATTTCGTCAATAATAATTTTGCTATAAGAAAGCGTTGCCAGCTTTAGTTCATAAGATGGATATTTAAATACAAAATCAAAAATTTGATCCATAGTTGTAATATTTAAAGGGATAGACCACTTCTTCCCCTCTTTTTCATAAGCTAAAAGTTGTTCACTTTCCTCATCTTTACTTTTTAAATAATAAGATAATGACGAAGAATGTAAAATTGCTAGTCTTTTTAAAATTAACTCATTATCCAAAATGGTATTTTCAATTCTGGAATACATCGCATTAATTGCAGTTCTTAGTGGTAATACAAAAAAACATTTGCTATTTCCTGCCCACAGTAAACCAGCTTCAGTTTTTCCAAGGCCAGTTTGCCCCACTATAATTAAGTTGTTGCTTTTATTTTCTAGGCAATATTTTTGCATATCATTCCAGATAATATGGTTGCTTTGCGAAAATTTTTGTAATTTTTCTTCTAAAAAGTTTGGTGGATATTCGCAAATTATTTCAGCACTAGCTGTATGGTCGCATTTTTGCAGTAGCCCTTTAGTTTGTATTGCCAGTGGAATTTGCATAATTTTCTTCATTTCACTAATAGTTTTTTGTGATAATCTACTAGTGATTTTATTTGTAGTATTGATAGAATTTAAGGCATTTCTAATTTTAACAACGTTATTTCTATCTTGCAAATATGCAAAAACATCAACATAATGATGGTGATATAAAACAGCAAATAACACTATATAATAATGCTCAAGCTGTTGAAAATCCTCTGCCATTAGCATATGCCCCGACAAAATATTGTGGGGTACTTCTTCTTTATGGTTAAATTTTTGTGAGGTTAAAATCCTTGCTTGAAATTTATCATTAGCTTTTCCAAGGTCATGAATTTCACAGGCAGTTTTTAATAATTCGTATTGCTCCTTAGAAATATACTTATATTCTTTAAGCAAATTCGCCTGAATAAGCAGGTCATCTGTATGTTGCTGGATTGTTTTATTTGGCTTTGCTAAATTCATCATTCACCCATTTCTTTAAATAAAATTAACAATATAATCATTTTCATCAAGCCAAATATTATCTGTAAATTCATCGATACTATATCCTGATGTATAAATAACTTTATGTTTATTAAATACCCGTTTACCTTTTTCGTTTATAGTATAATCTTTATTAAGTAAATATTTAGTTCCAGAAATTTGTAGATTTTCCTTGCTAGAAATATGAGTTATAAACCTGTTATTTAGCACATCTTCATAACATAAATAACCCGAATAATTGCTAATTGGTTCAATTTTATCAGTATCAAATTCATTTTTTAAATCAACCAAGGATACCTCTTCGATATCAACAAAATCTTCTTTTCGTCCAATTGATGTAATGTTATAGGCATTATCTAAAATAGTTTTTAAAGTTTCTTCCTCACCTCTAACATGAATAATTAGTTTTATCCCATGCAACAGCTCATACCCTTTTAAGGAAGTTACAAAAGTTTGATATTCATTAAGAGGCTCTAAAATGTGAATTTTTTCGTATTCATCAACCTTTTGTTTAAATAATTCTTGCCTCTTTTTCAAATTTTTCTCAACTAATTGAATTTGTTCAAACTCTGGACTTTTTTTCTCAACTAATTTTTTTTGCTTAACTAAATTTGTCTTTTGAGTTTTCATTTTTTCATTAATAGATTTGTACCTAGTTTTTTTAAACTCTAAAAACTCGGCTTTAACATCTTGTATTTTTGTAAAATCATCTAACAATTGCTGATTATAAATACGAACATCTTTTTGCTTCTTAAAGCTCGAGCCATTTTTAATAGACTCAGCCACTTTGATATGCCCAGCACTTAATAATTTTGCATTAGCTACTTTTGCCAAAATGCCTCTATCATCTTGGAGACTGTTAAAAAAACAATAATCTACATAACTTTTTTTTGTAATTCCATCAAACTTCCCCTGAACACTAATATCTAACGCATGATAATTTTTCCAGTTACAAGCACTATGAATAGCGCCTATAACTGTTGAAATTGGAGGAAGTGGATAAGTAGTTTTTAACTCGCTAGACTCTTCTTTTCTATAATTTGCACTAGTTTGAGTTAAAATAATTCTTATAACTTTCATGATTTCCTCCTATTTATAGTAATCTTTTACTTTCGTAGTTAAATCTCCAAAAAATTTATATATCGG
>LNZR01000061.1 GCA_002007365.1 Epulopiscium sp. Nele67-Bin005
TAAGAAAACAAGCAGGAAACTTAGGTATTCAAAGAAGTAAATAAATTTGTTGGAACGCCGTATGAGGTGAAAGTCTCACGTACGGTGTGGAGTGGGGGAAAAACTGGAGATAATATCAAAGGTTTACCTATCACTATTAAATGCCTAGTAAAAAAGTAGTAGTTGGAATGTCTGGCGGAGTTGATAGCTCCGTTGTGGCATACCTTTTGCAACAACAAGGTTATGAAGTTATCGGAATGACCATGCAAATTTGGCAAAAAGATGAAGAAGCTGAAAGAGAAGATATGTGTTGTGGTCTATCTGCTGTTGATGATGCTCGAAGAGTTTGCCATAAACTTGGTATTCCTCACTATGTATTAAATTTTAGAGATGAGTTTAAATCTAAAGTTATAGATTATTTTATAGATGAGTATGGAAAAGGACGAACTCCAAATCCATGTATTGCGTGTAATCGCTATGTCAAATGGGAATCTATGTTATACAAAGCACTCCAATTAGGAGCAGATTATATTGCAACTGGTCATTATGCAAAAATTATTTATAATGAAGAAACTCAAAGATATAGCTTAAAACAAGCAAAAACTATTGCAAAAGACCAAACTTATGCTCTATACAATTTAACTCAATATCAGTTAGCACATACTTTGATGCCTCTTGGAGACTATACTAAAGATGAGGTTAGAGAAATCGCATCTCAAATTGGACTTGCCGTTGCAAATAAACCAGACAGTCAAGAAATTTGCTTTGTTCCAGATAACGATTATGCTAACTATATAAAGGAAGAAACAGGTACAATTTATCCAGAAGGAAACTTCATTGATAAAGATGGCAACGTAATTGGCAAGCATAAAGGAATAATTCATTATACTATAGGTCAACGAAAAGGCCTTGGTCTATCCCTTGGTAAACCAGCATTTGTATTAAATATTAATGCAGATACTCATAACGTTACTATTGGAGATAATGATGATTTATTTACAAATACGGTGTATGCGAAAAAAGTTAATTTTATGCCTTTTGAAAAATTAGAAGGAGAAAAAAGTTTATCTGCAAAAATTCGCTATAGCCATTCACCATCAAAATGTAGTATCAAAATGATTGATGATGAAAATTTAGAATGCATCTTTGAAGAACCTCAAAGAGCAGTAACTGCAGGGCAAGCCATTGTATTTTATGATGGAGAAGAAGTTGTTGGTGGTGGAACAATTGAATAAGTAAAGAGAGTTGTAAAAACTTTATTTGCAATTGGCAAACATCGTTTTTATAGCTCTTTTTTATTGAAATAAAGAGGAATTTTGTCAACGACTTGTAATTTTATGATGGTTGGGGTAAAATAATTGTATTCGACTAACTAACGAAAGGATATGAAACTATTGTTCAGACTACAAAACTTACAACAACATATAAATATGAACAGCACTCTTGATGAATTAAAGTCTTTGTATGATACAATTTCCCTAAATCCAATATGTGCAAATTTGCAACCAAATGAAACTCTAGCCGATATTATACAACAAGATAAACAACAGCTTAAACAACTTATAGAAGAAAAAGAAAAATTAATCGTCCTAAGTTTAAATGGTAACTCCTATTGCAAAATAATTGAGTGCATTTATGAGTTTTTACAATATAAAATTACACGTGCAAAAATTATAGAAAACGTTGATATGTCAAAGTTAGATGAGCTACTATTAGAGTGGGAAACGATAGAAAAGACATATCACCAAAATCCAGTATTTGTACTTCAAGATAAAATTAAAAATCTAGCACAACAGGTATTAGATGAAATTGATTTTATTGAACCTTCGTTGATAAATGAACCTATAAATATAGAACCGATGGTAGCAAATGTAGAACCATATGAAAATACTGAACCTGTATATAATAACGTAGCTCCAGTTACGCAAACCTATATTCCAGTTGAGCAACCACCCGAAAATATTGAACCTATATATAATAATGTAGCTCCAGAATATATAAACATTGAAATTCCAAGCATTGAACCAACGTATGAAAAACCAGTAGCCCCTTGGTTAAATAATGAAGATTAATAAATTTTGTGAAGGGAAATTAAGATGAACGAAATAAGACCAGAAGTAGAACGAATTTTGCAAAGCGCTAATCTTTTAGTGAGCGAAATCCAAAAATTAAATTATGAATATACTTTGGAATTTTACGAAACTTTACAGTCAATAGATGCTGTTTATGATACCAAAACAGTTGATTTATTGTATCTCAAGAAAAAAATTAGTAAATTGTTAGTTAAATCTAAAAGTCCAGATGAAAAAGATATTACCAATGAAGAATGGCTAAGTTTGCACAATGAAATGAAAAAAATCCAAGATAGTAAAGATTTATTTGAAAAATTAAAACGTGAAATTCATGATAGTGGCAAGACTCAAGAACAAGTAATCAAACTTAGTGAACGCTATTATTTCAATAGATTAATGCGCATTTATCAAAAAAAGTTAATAGAATTTTTACGAGAAAATAGCATAAATTTTGTTGAAATCTTTGACCAAACAATTTATCCTTTAGTTCAATGTGTAAACGCCATGCAAAATATTGGGGAAGAAACTGAAGTTGTAACAGAAGGCAATACCGATGGGGATATTTTTAAGTCAAGCTATGCTTATACAGGGCTTTCAATGCACGAAAATAGAAATAATCGTAGTCTTTTAACAGAACAATTGGAAGGTTTGAATATTTTTAAGATGTTCGTACCTATGTTATGTACCAATAATTTATTTGCTTCTGTAAATATTGCAATAATAGATTTAGTTAAAGACACTCTAATTTTTTCTCACGAAGAAAAGTTAGACGAGAAGTTAATATTAGAGTCTTGGGAAAGCCACGGGGCATATATTAGACATATTTTATCAGCACAAGTTATACCAAAAGGTTTAAATTCCAAGGAGAAAAAGCTACAGCAAACTATTCAACAATCTGCAAATCCAGAAAAAAGATTGCTAAAAAACCCTCCCCCAGCTATGCAACCAGCTCAACCTATGCAACAGCCTCCAAATCAGGCTAGCCAAATGCAACAACAAGTTATGCAACAACAAATGAAACCTGTACAACCTCAACCTATGCCTCAAGTTCAACCTATGCAACAACAAATAAACCCAAATATTGGTCATATGAACCAAGGTATGGTTGCTCAAAATCCCCAAATGCAACAACCTCCAAATCAGGCTCATCAAATGCAACAACAAGTTATGCAACAGCAAATGAAGCCTATGCAACCAGTTCCCCAACCTAATCAGCAATTATAAGTTTAAAATAAAAAACAGCTTCTAAATATTCAGGAGCTGTTTTTTGCATATAAATTAATCTAAATCTAAATTCTAGTTAAAAATTTTCTGGAACTAATCTAAAAAGTAATTCTTCCAACCAAATTAAAATCTATACCTCAAATAAAAAGAAGACAAAAATTTCACATCATCACGATTTCTAGATTTTGCATTTTCGAGTTTAATAAAAACTTTAGATTATAGATGCAAAAATAGGCTACAAACGATACGTCTATAACCTAAATTTTATAAAATATGTACTTTTATCACTAAAAACAGCTGTTAAAATTACTGTCTTAGTTTTATTATACAACAATAATCCAGTTTTGTCAATAAAAAATAGGCTATAGACCACGTTGGCTATAACCTGTATTTTTATAAATGGAGTACTCTACTTTTAATTTCCTTAGTTTTACCTTCGTTCCAATAATTATCACCCAAATAACCACACGTTCTACGGGTTACATTCATTCTACTTTGGTCTTTATTTCCACAATTTGGACATTCCCACTCCATATTTTCATTGATAATAATTTCACCTTCATATTCACATTCATGGCAACAATCCGATTTCGTGTTAAACTCAGCATATTGAATATTCTCATAAATAAATCTAACTATTTGACGCAAAACCTCTAAATTATCCATAACATTAGGAATTTCAATATATGAGATACAACCTCCTGATGAAATTGACTGGAATTGACTCTCAAATTTTAGCTTACTAAAAGCATCAATTTCTTCTCGTACATCAACATGATAACTATTAGTATAGTACCCTTTATCCGTAATATCTGTAATTTCACCAAAACGAATTCTATCAAGTTTGGCAAATCTATAACAAAGTGATTCTGCTGGACTACCATATAACCCAAATCCTAACCCTGTTTTATCTTTCCATTTTTTGACAGTGTTACTCATGTGGTGCATAACTTCTAAAGCAAATTTTTCACCATTTGGATTTACGTGTGAAACTTGAGTCATCAATTTAGTAAGCTCATATAACCCAATATATCCAAGTGAAATCGTTGAATATCCATCTTCTAAGAGTGGATCAATCACTGCTCCTTGAGGTAAACGTGCAATAGCTCCATATTGCCAGTGAATTGGCGACTCATCAGAAATCGTTCCTTTTAAAGCTTTATGGCGACACATTAAAGCCTCAAAACATAATTCTAATCTATTATCTAACAAACTCCAAAATTTTTCTCTATCTCCGTTAGCAATAATTCCAATTTGTGGTAAATTGATACTTACTACCCCTTGATTAAATCGTCCTTCAAATTTAAATTCTCCATCAACATCTCTCCAAGGTGATAAAAAGCTTCTACAACCCATGCATGAAAATACATTTCCATCATAAATTTTGCGCATCTCTTTTGCAGAAATATAATCAGGATATAAACGTTTTGAGCTACATTTAATAGCAGTTTCTGTAACATAGTCGTACTTTCCACCAGACAAATTATTATGCTCATGAAGCACATAAACTAACTTTGGAAATGCTGGAGTTGTATAAATTCCTTTCTCATTTTTAATTCCCTCATGGCGTTGCTTTAAAATTTCTTCAACAATTAAAGCAACTTCTTCAACATAAGGATAACTTTCATCAATATTTAAAAATAGAGTTACAAACGGACTTTGACCATTAGTTGTCATAAGTGTATTTATTTGGTATTGAATAGTTTGAACACCAGAAGCCAGCTCCTTTTTCGTAAGCATATCTACAGTATTTTTTAGCTCCGTTTCGTTTGAAATTATCTCTTTTAAATTGTTATAGTATTTATCACGGCTACGCTTTAAATATTTACCAAGGTGGCTAATATCAACCGATTGACCTCCATATTGACTGCTGGCTACTTGTGCAATAATTTGCGTCATTACCGTACAAGCTACCTGAAAACTTTTTGGAGTTTCAATCATTCGTTTATTTATAACCGTCCCATTATCAAGCATATCTTGAATATTAATTAAACAGCAGTTGAATATTGACTGCATAAAATAATCCATATCATGAAAGTGCAAAATTCCATCATCATGGGCTTGTACAATTCTAGTAGGCAGTTTCTTTCTGCGCGAAATATCTTTTGACACCTCTCCAGCTATTAAATCTCTCTGAGTTGATGCCATAAGAGCATTTTTATTTGAATTTTCATTGATAACTTCTTTATTTGTTAGGTTAATAAGGCCCAAAATACTGTTGTCAGTAGTGTTAGTTTCACGTTTAAACGCTTGAATTGCACGGTAGCCTTCATATGACCTTGCAGTAAGTTGATGCCCGTTTTCGATTAATTTTAAATAAACAAAAGTTTCAATTTGAAAAATAGTAGGGACAACATCAAGCGTTGTAAAAATAGCCTTAATTTCATGAGCAATTCTATTGGCCACATCTTCTTCGACAATTCCACTACCATATTTCATAGATTTTAAAATGGCATGATAAATTTTACTTTCGTCAAAGATTGCCTCTGTATTATCTCTTTTAATAATCTTCATATGCACCTCGCTGTCAAACTAGTTGACAACTCCCTCCTTTTTCTTAAATCATTTTTACGTTCATAAATTTAGTGACTGAACCTATTATAACAAAAATTGGAACAAGGTTAAATTGACGATTGTAACAAAAACGCAAAATCTGTACTAAAAAGAATTTGACTATGGCCAATGTTAGTATATAATTAAAGAAAGAAATAATACAAGTTGGGAGCTGATAAATTTGAAAAAAATCGCCTTAATGGCACTAGGTATAGGTATTTTAACGTTTACTGGGTGTAGTAATGAGGAAATAGAATTTTGGAATAAATTGGAAGAAACTGCAAAATGGGAGGCTGTACAAGTTGACCAATTAGGAACAATTAAATTAAATTTATTAGGTGATGAGTTAAATTTAAATTTTAGCTCAAAAAGTTATATGTTGCAAAATGAATTACAAGGTGTAACCGATATTACAATGCAACTATCAACCTCTATCTACGGCGAAGAAACCGAGATATTAGAACCGATTGACCTAAAAATTTATTTAATTGATGGTCAATATTACATGAGTAAAAGCTATTTTGAACAAGCGTTTCTTTTTTATGGTTATGAATTAAATTCTAATTTTCATAATATTGAAGCCGACTATATTTTAATGCAATATGACGAAAATACTCAATTTGAAATGTCACAAATGCTAGAAATTTTACTAACAGAAACTTACGTAGAAGAATTTTATGATTTTTACGAAATATTTTTTAAAGATTTAAATTTAGAAGGAAGTCTAACCAAACTCGATAATACATACTCCTTGGAGTTGGACACAGATCAAACCGTAAATTTATTTTTTAATATTTTTGATTTATGGATTGACAATCTGGACGATTTAAACGAGAATTATAATTTAGATAATGACCCCGATGAAATTTTTATTCTACAACAACAGCTAACCGATATAAAAAATATTTTTCAAAATGATATCACTAACTTAATTTATTTACTCATGGCTGAAATTAACGGAACTTGTACTTTTGAAGATAATTCCATTAATCAAACTATAGATGCAACATTTGGAGTAAAACTTTTATCAGAATTAAATATTTTGGTTGATACACAAATTATTGAAGCCGAAATTATGCCTATAGATTTTGATGAAGATTTTGCTATTCTTACACCAGATGATTTATATGAACTGCTGGTTATAAATGAGTTTAGTATTAACGTTCCAGAGAGTAATATTTTATTAGTAGATGAGGAGCAATACGTTCCAATTGCAGTGTTAGTTGGTTTATCACCAGATGTTGAATTTAATCTTTATGATACAAATTATAAAGTTATGGATCTAAGTTTTGAGGGGGTTTACGTTCGGGATATCCCAATTATACTACAAAATGATGAGTTATATATGCCGGCTGAAGTTATTTCCAAACTTGGAATTGAAGTAATTGAAAATAATAATAGCCTTGAGTTTTTATTTAAATAATAATATCATTAAGAGGGGATTTTGCTCCTCTTATTTTTTTGGAGGTGAATATTTTGAAAGAAATTAGTATTTTTGATGTAATTGGGCCAAATATGATAGGGCCTTCTAGCTCCCATACTGCAGGGGCTTTACGTATTGCATTACTTGTAAAACGTCTAGTTAAAGATGATATTAAAAGCGTAAAATTTATTTTGTATGGGTCGTTTGCAAAAACTTACAAAGGACATGGAACAGATAAGGCGTTAGTTGCTGGAATGCTTGGAATGGATACAGAAGATGAGCGTATTAAAGATGCATTCATTTATGCCAAAAAGCAAAATTTAGACTTTAGTTTTGAATTAGATGAGGTAGAGATGGATTGCCACCCTAACACTGTAAATATTGAAGTGACTCACAAAAATAACTCA
>LNZR01000062.1 GCA_002007365.1 Epulopiscium sp. Nele67-Bin005
GAGAGGAAACATTTGGCTTTAAAGGACACCGTTAGTGTTACTACATGTTATTGTCCTTTGTCAGCATCGGCCACATAGGTTACATAAACCCCAACCTTTTTCCCAAAATAGCTTTTTCTATGAGATATTGTGTTTGTTTACATTTTGTCCATATTCAATAAAAAGTTACAGAAAGTACCTGAAAATGTGTGACAATGTTAGTTAAAAAGAACGTCTGTGTCAAAATCCTTCTTCATGCTAATATTCGAGCTAGGAAGGCAGCACTTGTAAGGAACTATTTTTCCAGGCGTAATAACTTTCATCTTCACGACTCCTTCCTCTTCTCTTGTTCTCTTGCTCAGTTATTTTTGACCAAATAAACGCAGATGTTCTCTTCAGAAGGGTGAATTACCTATACCTAGCAACTTTCACGTGTCCTATAGTGTTTCTATATCCTGTTTCAACATGAATGGCAGTGAATGGGGTTTTAAAATGCAGTCTGAGATCTACTAAAGTATACACATGGTCAAATTTTGACAACATTTGTAGAAGATAGGGGCAATCTCTGCTAATAGTGAGAAGTCAGAAAAGAAACTGTATGTTTTAAGCTGGCAGGTATTCACACAACAAGGGCAGTTTTTTAAAATAGTTCAAAATCACACTGAAACATTTGCAGATGCAGAATACATGTTACTATCAGGTGTAAATGAGGCCTTAGTCGGTGGGCATGTTGGGTAGTGGGCGGGCCATGTTTTCAAATTTTCTTACAATTGCCTTACATTTCACTGTTTAACAGAATCTAAAAAATGTTCAAGCTTAAATGTACATTTATTTCACATTTGATGTTGATCTTGTGAGTGAGAAACACCTACAGCCACATAATGGCGAAGCACATAAGTTGCCAGGCCTTCGCTGACTTTGGATGATATGTCTTGGTGAAGCCTTTGGAAATCTGGTGTCCCAAACTCGGCGTACAGAATGACAACAGGAGCATCTGGATTGGATCCTGGGTATTTGTGATCACCTTTGAAAAGGTATGGCTTCGGCCTGGAAGAGAGGCAGTGAAGTCCACCATAAGATGAGTCTATTTTTTCTGTTTATTACCCTCATGTCAGAATTATTTGTGGGTTTAATTACCTCTCAGGTGCTGTTTTCAGCAGCGCTGCTAAATTTTCTGCATCACACGTCTTTTCTCCATGGACGCTGAAAAATGCTGAGCAGCCAGAGGGAGGAGGCTCATTGGACGCTATCTAAAAAAGAGCAGTAGGATCTTTTACAAACTCTGAAGAATGAAACACTTCTCACAAGCATGTACAAACTTTCAAACACAAAATCAATCATTCTGCTGATACCTGTTGGAAGGAGTGTACTGTTGCAGAATAGGCTCTTAGGGAGACATTGGCTTTGACCACTAAGAAAGAATCGTTGGAAAAATCCATCTCGGTATATTATAATGATTGGGAAGAAATTGACTTTGAACTGAGTAAGCTAAAATAATACGGTAGTGCATGAGGGTTGTAATGACTGGAAAGAAATTGATTTTGTAGAGTGTTGGGGTTGACTATGGTAACGACTGGAAAGAAATTGATTTTGTAGAGTGATAGGGTTGACTATGATAATGACTGGAAAGAAATTGGCTTTGAACTGTTAGAGCCTTAGGGCCCGATGGCCTACTAGGGGCATTGCCCCTAGGTAGCTCCAATAAATTGGAGTTCTTATCATCTTTTTTTGTAGTAGTAATTTCCTTCGTCTTTACTGAACCATTCATTATTTTTACGAAGCTCCAAATATGAATTATAAGCTTTTTTTAGAATATATCTCTCATCTGAAAATTTCACTAAATGATAGGCTTCATAATATTTATAATATCCAGCATCTAAGAAATATTCTTCACGTTGAGGCTTTGTATAAAAACTGCTTGCTTTCATCAAATACCAATGAACCGTTTTGTTAACTAAGTCGTCTTTACCCTGAAAAGTGTATTGACTAGAACCAATATATTTTACGATTTGTGCATCTACTCCAGCTTCTTCCTTAACTTCTCGTAGTGCCGTTACTTGGTGGGTTTCACCTTCTTCCACGGTTCCTTTTGGAAGAACCCAGCCTACATATCTGTTTTTATAGTCTTTATAGAGTACTAAAATTTTTCCTTTATAAATTACAACTCCTCCACAACTGACAGTTTCTATCATTTTTTCACCTGTCTTTCTCTGATTGCTTACCTTCTGTTTAGTATAATCTTTTTTTAGTAATATTTCAACTCTATTTAGTGTGTAATCCATATTTTACATCACTGTTTGAGAGAAATAGCACTCGCACACATTGCTCCAGATGAAAAACAAGCTTGAATATTATAACCTCCTGTATCACCATCAATATCTAACACTTCACCAATAAAATATAAATTGTTAATTTTTTTGCTTTCAAAAGTTTTTGGATTTATTTCTTTTGTACTAACTCCACCAGCAGTAACCATTGCAACGTGCATACCTCCAAGGCTATTTACGTTTAATGGAAGTGATGTCAAAAATTGAATTATATTTTTTCTTTGACGTTTGGTGATTTCGGCACATTTGGTATTTTTATCAATAGAAATATAATCTAACATTAATCTAACAAAATTTTTGGGAAATTCCAAGTTTTCAAGCATATTAGATATAGTTTGCTTTTGGCCATTTTGAATTTTAGAAGTAATTAAAGCATCATCAACTAATTTATCAAACTTAAACGTTAGTTTATCATTTGGCAAAATCCAACGACTACTATTTAATATTATAGGGCCAGACACTCCTTTATGCGTCAAAAGTAAACTACCTTCATACTGTTTTACCTTTTTATTATCACGCCAAATTATTACTTCAGCATTTTGAAAGGAAATTCCACTAAGCTCCGTCAAAAATTTTTCTTTAGTTTCTACATAAGTTAGGGCAGGTTTTGGGGGGATTATTGTATGCCCAAATTGTTTTGCAATCCCGTAACCCCAACCATTAGAGCCTAATTTAGAATATGACATTCCTCCTGTTGCAATGACTAAATTTTTGCAACTATAATTTTGAGTTGCTTCTATAAAAAAGAGCTCATCTTCTAAAGATATTTTTTCAATATTAGATTTACATTGAATTTTTACGTTAGCTTTTTTGTTAGCCTCAATTAAAGCGTTCAAAACGTCCATACTTTTTAAACTTTTTGGAAAAACTTTTCCATCTTCACGAGCAAAATTTGAAACTCCATAGTTATTAAAAAATTGTTGAACATAATTATTATCAAATTGCAAAAGTGACTTTTTGATAAATTTACCCTTATTTCCATACTTATCAAAAAAATTGCTTATTTCACCATCATGAGTAAAATTACACTGCCCACTTCCTGCCACCAAAAGTTTTTTTCCTAGCTGTTCATTTTTTTCTAGGAGCAAGACAGAACCTCCAGATTTACCTATATGCGAAGCTGCAAATAACCCAGCAGGGCCACCTCCAACTACAATTGTATCAAAAAACATATTTTATCCTCCGTAATTAAACTAAATCTCAAAACTTCTATCTATTATAACATCAAATCTTCCAAATGCATCACACAAATTGAAATATTTTTAGCCTAGCAAAAGCAAGCTAAGTGCCATAACACCCATTCCTGCGATAAATCCGTAAATTGATAAATTATGTTCACCATACTCACGAGCAGTAGGTAACAGTTGGTCGATGCTGATAAATACCATAATCCCACCAATTAAGCCAAAAACTATTCCAAATACAAGGTCATTAAAGAAATTATAAAGTAAAACATACCCTATAAGCGCACCTAAAGGTTCTGCAATCCCTGATAACAAAGAGTATTTAAACGCAAGTTTTTTGTTGCCAGTAGCATAATAAATTGGGACAGCAACTGCAATACCTTCTGGAATATTGTGAATAGCAATAGCAATAGCGATGGCAAATCCAACACTTGGGTCTTCTAGTGTGGCCATAAAAGTTGCTAACCCTTCGGGAAAGTTATGAATAGCAATAGCAAGAGCCATCAAAAGCCCCATTCTCATCAATTTTTGCTGTTCAACTTCATCAAGAGAAGAATTGGTTGAATTGGGGTTAGAATTTAGATTTTTAATAGTTTTCATTGCTTCTGGACTGTTAATAGAGGGAATGAATTTGTCTATAATAGAAATAATTAAGATGCCGGCAAAAAAACTTATAACTGTAACCCACATTCCAAGATTATTTCCTAAATGACTAATAAGAGAAGTTTGTGCTTTAAAAAATATTTCTACAAATGATACATAAATCATAATACCTGCTGAAAAACCAAGTGCAAACGACAAAAATTTGGTTGACATTTTTTTGCTAATTAATGCAATTGCACCTCCTATCCCTGTTGCAAGACCTGCAAATAGTGTGAGGGAGAACGCCAAAATAACGTGTTCATTAATCATAAATATAACTCCTTTATTGGATAGTATATATTTATATTTATGGTATAAAAAATTAGTTTATGCACAATTGCAATTCGTTATCATTAATATATATAGACGCTAAAAGTCGGGAATATAATTATTTTAATTAAAAAAATAAATTTTGGGTTGGGTGATTAGAACTCATAAAAGTTGGCAATATTCTATGTAAGATAAGGTATTATCTTTTAATATAAAAAATCTATAGTTTTAATTTTTGGGGAAAATGTGATATAATTTTGAGAAGATAACTCTAATTGAGTCGAAAAAACAAGCTATTTTGTAAATGGAGGGGAATTTTATGAAGGCGATGCTTCAACAATGGTTATCACAACAACCAATTAATAAACATAATATAGAAAGCAAAAATGCTAAAGGTGCTGAAAATACAGCGCAACCAACTACTGCAAGAGAAATTGTTAAAAATCTAATAGCTGAGCATTTTAAAGATGGGCAAATTTCTGGAACGCTTATGCAAGGTGAGGATAAAGACTTTTTTTTACAACTGGGTGGAGGAGAGCGTTTGCCAGTTTTGATTGGTGAGAAGTTGCCCCTAAATCAAGAAACTATTTTTAATGGGGAATTAACTTCACTTGGGGAACTCTTATTAACTTCAGGAAAGCAAGAAAAAACAGGGCTTTCTGACCAAGTAATGGAGAGATTAAATTTACCAAAAACTCCACAGATGAAAGCTTGTGTAGATAGTTTTATTTCAAAGGGGTTACCCCTTGAGAAGCAAGATTTAATTAAGGCTCATTTTAATGTAAAACAGTATGATTTGCCAACAGAAGTTGTAACTAATCTTGCAAAAAAAGCTGTTGCTATGCCAGAGCAGGAGCTACAAATTGCTAAGGAAATTGTTAATAAAGGACCAGAAGTTATAAAAGAACCGATGTTGAAAATTGTTGAGCAGGATATGACTCCAAAACAGCAAAATGAGCTTAGTCACAAACTTGATGAATATATTGAAAAACATAATATTAAGATGCCAACCGAACCTGATAAGCCAAAATTTACAAAAATATCTGATAATACTTCACAAGAGCAAATTGTAAAACCTGATATTCCAAAATTTACAGTTTCTGAAAAAATTGAGCAAATTTTAACTCCAAACGTTACTCGAGAGTCGCATTTTGATATGACACCTCCACCAGAATTTGAGCTTTTGGCAGAAGATTTGGAGAAAGTTCAACCAGATTTTAAAGAAGTTGCTAAAGCTATCGAAAAACCGTTAGAGCCTTATGAAGTTGTGACCAAAATTATTGAAGAAGTTGTAGAAGATGAGAGCGAAGAACTTGCTCCTAAATTATCAAAAGAAAACACGTTGCCAGTTGAAAAAACTATATCTAACGAAATTGAAAAAGAAATTTTACTCGATAAAGGAATAGAAACTAAAGAATTAGACGAAACTGAAAAAAAGGAACTTAATAAACTGTTTGAGTCAAACAAAACTCCAATTGAAGAAAATTTAGATAAGTTAAAGCAAAATTTGGAAGTTGCTAATAAATTGCAAAACGATGGTCAGTATTATATGATTTCTCCAATGTTGCACGAAAATATTAAAAAGGGTGAAATCCACTTTTTTGATCCACAAAAAAATCCAAGGAGCAAGCAAGAAGGTGGGTTATACATTGTGGTGGCGCTTGATATGGGAGCATTAGAGCATATTCAGCTTCATATTCATAAAAATAGTAAAGATTTATCAATCCAATTTCTTGTTGAAGCACCTGAGATTAGAAACTTTATTCAAGGTCATATGCCAAAGTTATTAGATGGAATTAAGTCTTTAGACTACAGTGTAAGTAGTATCCATGTTGATGTGGCAAAAGAAGCGCTACAAGTTGAAAAGACCGTTGCAAAAACGTTGCAATCAGATGGCTTTGACTTTAAAATTTAGGAGGAAAAAATGAAAAAAGCAGTTGCACTATCTTATAAGGAAGGAAGTGCCGCACCTGAGGTTGTTGCCAAAGGTAAAGGTAAACTTGCAGAAAATATTATTGAAGAAGCAGAAAAAAATGATGTACCTGTATATCAAGATAAACAATTGGCAAACATCTTAACAGAGGTTGAAGTTGGAAGTCAAATTCCACCAGAAGTTTATGATTTGGTAGCAAAAATATTAGTATTCGTAGGAGATGTAGATGAATTATACGCAAGAAGTAAATCAAACTAAAAACATTGGAAGACAATTTGAAGAAGAAGCACGTGATTTTCTTATGGAAAAAGGGTATCAAATTTTAACTATGAATTATCATAGTAGGTTTGGGGAAATTGATATTATCGCTCAAGATGATGATACTATTGTATTTATTGAGGTTAAATATCGTTCTTCGGATAAGTTTGGTCACCCAGTAGAAACAGTGGATTTTGCAAAGCAACAACGAATTTTAGAAACAGCAAAATTTTATATTATGAAAACTGAAAATCATAATGCAGCTTGTAGATTTGATGTTATTGGTATTTTTAAAGGTGAGATTGAGCATATTGAAAATGCTTTTGGGGAGTGATTGTATGATAAATATTGAAACTAGCCACGCAAAAACTGTATTTAGCCAGAATGTTCCTTATATTATCTTTAAAATGTGGGAACATAATAATGAGTTGGTTCATGCGTTTTCAACAAGAGAAGGTGGAGTAAGTAGTGGTGATTGTGCTACTTTAAACTTTGCATTTAGTAGAGGGGATAGCCCTGAAGTTGTGCGAGAAAATTATGCCATTATGGCAAATGCGCTAAAGGTGAATAAGGAAAGTTTTGTTGCTTCTAAACAGGTTCATGAAACTAAAATTGAACGTGTTACATATGAAGACAAGGGGAATGGGGTATATTTGCCAAATAAATGGGAGAGTGCAGATGGAATTTATACTACTGAAAAAAACTTGACTCTTGTAACATATTATGCTGATTGTGTACCTCTGTTTTTTTATGCACCAAAGTATGAATTAATTGGTATGGCGCATTCAGGTTGGAAAGGAACTGTTGGGGAAATTGGAAAGAAGATGGCTACAATTTGGCACGAACAACATGGTGTACCTTACGAAGAAATTCAGGTTGGAATTGGTCCATCTATTGGTAAATGCTGTTTTGAAGTACATTTTGATGTTGCTGAAGTATTTTTGAATACTTTTGGTAAGGCTGATTTTATAACTTATAATAAGGAAATAGATAAATACAATATAGATTTGTGGGAATGTTGCAAGCAATCGCTAAAAAGCCTTGGTATTAAGCAGATTGAGATGGCTGATATGTGTACTTGTTGCAATGATGATATTTTTCATTCTCACCGAAAAACACAAGGAAAACGAGGGACACTTAGTGCGTTTATGTGTCTTAGAAAAGAGGATTAAGTTTTGAAAAAGCATAAAATAATTGATATTATACCTGATAGTATTGCACAAGAATTAGAAATTGAAGCAGGTGATTTATTAGTAAGTATTAACAAAGAAAATATAGAAGATGTTTTTGATTATAGATTTTTATTAGCAGATGAAGAAATTGAAATTGTAATTCAAAAGCCCACTGGTAATCAGTGGGTTATTGAGATTGAAAAAGATTTTGATGAGGATTTGGGGTTAATTTTTGAAACTGAACTAATGGACGAGCTTTTTCAGTGTAGAAATAAATGTAAGTTTTGCTTTATAGACCAACTGCCTCCAAATATGCGTGAAACTGTGTATTTTAAAGATGATGATTGGCGAATGTCATTTTTAAATGGAAATTATATTACGCTTACAAATATGAGTGATGAGGATATGAAACGCATTATCAAGCATAAACTTTCACCATTAAATATTTCGGTGCATGCAACCCACCCAGATGTACGCAAGGAGTTGCTAAAAAATAAAAATGCTGGTAAAATTTTGGAGCAAATTAAAATTTTAATAGATGCTGGTATCAAATTAAATGGGCAAATTGTACTTTGTAGAGGAATTAATGATGAGGATATTTTGGATCAAACTATAACAGATTTGAGTAAATTTATTCCAAATATTTTATCACTAACAATTGTACCAGTGGGGATTTCTAAATTTAGGGATAAACTTGAACCGTTGATACCTTTTGATAAAGAGTCGGCTCGAGATGTTATAGCTATAGTTGAGAAGTGGCAATCGCATTATTTGGATAACATGGGAACGCATTTTGTGTATGCGGCAGATGAATTTTTTGTAGTTGGAGAGAGAGAGCCGTTAACTTTTGACCAATACGAAGGGTTTCAAGTCTTGGATAATGGTGTTGGAATGATGACTAAGTTTAGACATGAGCTTTTAAATGGACTAAAAAAATCTGAAGCTAGTGATAAAAAAGTTGATTGTATTTGTGTTACTGGTCGATTGACAGAAAAATTTATGAAGGATAATATAAAATTAACTAATGATGTATTTCCGAATTTTAATATAGAAGTTTGGCCAGTTGATAATAAATTTTTTGGCGAAAAAATTACTGTAACGGGATTATTAGTTGGACAAGATATAATAAATTCGTTTAAAAATAGAAATATTTCGGGGAAAGTGTTGTTAATTGCTGAAAATATGTTAAAATGTGGTGAAGATGTATTTTTAGATGATTATACAATCTCAAATCTTGAAGAACAACTAAAATGTAAAGTTCAGGTTATGCCAAACGAGGGTATGGCTTGGATAGACATTATAAAAAACTTGTAAAGGAGTTAAAAAATGAGTAAACCAATAGTAGCAATAATAGGTAGACCAAACGTTGGGAAATCTACCTTATTTAACAGATTAGCAAAGTCGAGGATTTCAATTGTTGATGATACACCAGGGGTAACTAGAGATAGAATTTATGCTGATGTTGAGTGGTTAAACTATAAATTTACAATGATTGATACAGGAGGAATTGAGCCAGAAAGCACTGATATTATTTTATCACAGATGAGAAAACAAGCTGAAATGGCGATTGATGATGCTGATGTAATTATATTTTTAGTTGATGTAAAAACAGGTATGACTGATGCTGATACTCATGTTGCCAATATGCTTCGTCGTTCTCACAAGCCTGTAGTTGTAGTTGTAAATAAAGTTGATGATATGCAAACTCAAACAATGGGTATGTATGAATTTTATAATTTAGGACTTGGTGACCCTATCCCAATTTCTGCTGGGCAACCACTAAATTTAGGGGATATGCTTGATGAAGTTGTTTCGCATTTTAAAGATATTCCACAAGAAGAGGAAGAAGAGGACGTTATTAAAGTTGCAATTATCGGAAAGCCAAACGTTGGGAAATCTTCATTAATCAATAAAATTGTTGGGGAAGAACGTGTAATTGTAAGTGATATTGCTGGGACTACTCGTGATAGTATTGATACAGACTTTGAGCTAGATGGCCAAAAATATACTTTAATTGATACAGCAGGAGTTAGAAAGCGTAAAAAAGTTAAGGAAGATATTGAAAAATATAGCGTAATTCGTACTATTTCAGCCGTGGATAGAGCTGATATTGTATTAATATTGATTGATGTACACGAGGGAATAACTGAACAAGACACTAAAATTGCTGGTATGGCTCACGAAGCAGGAAAAGGCTGTATTATTGCTGTTAATAAGTGGGACGATATTGAAAAAGATGATAAGACTATGAACCATTATTTGAAAGAGCTTAAAAATGGATTGGCGTATATGCAATATGCTCCTTGTGCATTTATCTCTGCCAAAACTGGTCAGCGTGTAGTAAAATTGTTTGAGACAATTAGAATGATTTCTCAAAATCAAAATTTAAGAATTAGTACAGGTGTGTTAAATGATGTTCTTTATGAAGCAACATCAATGAACCAACCACCATCGGATAAAGGTAAGGCACTGAAGATTTATTATATGACACAAGTAAGTGTAAAGCCTCCAACATTTATTTTGTTTGTCAATGATAAAGAACTAATGCATTTTTCATATACTCGTTATATCGAAAATCAAATGCGTGAAGCCTTTGGATTTAAAGGGACTCCAATCCACTTTATAGTAAGAGAAAAGAGCAAAAACTAGAATGTATAGAGTCGTTTCTCTATTAATTGGTTATTTATTTGGGGGCATACAAACGTCCATTATTTATAGCAAATTGGTTGCTGGACAGGATATTCGTGAACATGGTAGCAAAAATGCAGGAAGTACAAACGTTCTTAGAGTACTTGGGAAAAAGGCTGGAGTTACAGTATTTATTGGTGATTTGATAAAATCTATTATAGCAATTTTGGTGGGTCAATGGGTTTATGTGCAGTTTTTTGCTCCTGAACATGGACCATCAAATTGGGTAGTTGTTGGTTTATATGTTGCAATAGGAGCAATTTTGGGCCACAGTTATCCAGTGTTTTTTCAGTTTAGAGGTGGAAAAGGGATAGCTGTTACAATTGGGTGCATATATTTGATTGATGTAAGAATTGGACTGTTATCCACACTTTTGTTTTATATTTGCGTAAAATCTACGAGAATGGTTTCTTTAAGCTCGATGTTGTTAACTTCAAGTATTCCATTTTTGATAGGATTATTTTATTGGTCGTCAGATTTTATCGTAGAAGCATTTTTCTTAGGAACAATAATTACACTGATAACTGTATTTAGACACAAAGCTAATATTGCAAGAATTATAGCAGGAACGGAAGCTAAACTTGGTGAGAAAAAGCCAGAAGAAGCAAAAGAAGATGACTAAAGCATTAAAATATTTATTGCCAATTGTATTAATTAATATTTATAATTGGATTAATTTTACTGAGATAATAGAATTAGTAAATGAACAAAGCTTTAAAATTTATGAAACCTATGACTCATATAAATTAAATCTAACTTTATCATTAATATTATTGGTAGTAATTTTGGTAATAATTCAATTTAAAACTTTGGTGTATGATAGAAAATATATAGTCAATAAAATTGGTTATGGGATTATATTATTAATTGTGAGTTTAATTTTGATGTATGGAATAAACATTACTCGTCTAAACAACATCATAACTCTCGAAATACAAAATTTAACTTTTATAAAAGAAATTTCTTTTATGAATATGGAGTGGAGTTTATTTGGACTGTCATTTATAATTTTATATTTATGGCTAATAAGTTGGAGATATTTTATAAGAAATTGGTTGGTAAGTCAAATTGTTGGTATAGTTGGGGCCATGGGTTGTGTTGGGATAATAGCAAACTTTTTTCCAAGATTATACCAGTGTTTAATGAAGGTTTTATTAAATGAGATTTCATTTTTTTCATTAGATTACCTATATCCAAGTTCATTAATATATTTTTTAGTTATTATTTTTCTAGAAATATTTTTGATTATAGGAGCAACTATAGAGCCGAGTGTAGAAAATGAATATATCATTCCTAACAAGCTACTACGAAAGTTTTTGGTAGTGGCAGGTGCTGTAGGAAATTTTATTGTAACAATATTCTTTGGATTTTATTATTTTTTGTTGATTATACTATTGCTAGTTCCTCTTGCTTTGGTTATTTTGGGAATTATGCATTTTTATAAATTACGAAACAGAAAATTTCCCGTAGAGTTGATAAAAATTCCTTTGGTTTTAGTTACACAATTAACATCAATAATTTTTCCTCATATATTAACTATAATATTTAACACGGTAATTATGTTTAATGTTATAAAATTTTTCTGTAACAAAAAGTTATCCGAGGAATTTCTAGTTGCAAACAATAAGTTTTAATAATAAATAATTAATTTAGGTTATCTTTTAAGATAGCCTTTTTTGTTGCCTGACTTCGTCTCCAATTAATGAAATTTTCCAACAATAAGACAGTTTTGTAACATCATCATGATTTTTGAATTTCAGGTTTTGGAAACCAACTTTTATTTTTTAGACAAATTAAAAAACAGACTACAAAATTAATAGTCTGTTTTATAAAATAAAGTTTAATACGTGTTCATATATGTACCCTTCAACAATAATCATCATTCCCGTTGAAGCAAAAAGTGTCATTCCTACTATCAATATGTGCAGTCCAAAATTTATGCATAATCCTTCAATTTTATACGTTGATATGCATGGCCTTATCGCTACTATTACCGATAAGAAAATAAATACTATCATTAAAATATCCATGTCGTTTCCTCCGATGCTATTTTCTTACATATATTATATCGAAAAATTTCCATGTTATTTTATGGTATTATACAAAAAAGCCCTTCCAATTTGTGGAAAGGCTTTTGAAATTAAGCTATTGTTATTTTTTGTGTGCATTCAAAAGTTGAGTTTGATGATAATTTTACTGTATCTTCTTTTTCTGTAAGTTCAACAGACTCTCCAACGAAATCTGTGTGACCATGCCAAGGCTCGATACAAACAAAAGGTGCTCTATCTGCTTTTGACCAAATTCCAAGAAGTGGAAAACCATCAAAATCAAATCTTAATTTTTTGTCATTTTTAGTGTTTTCTAAAGTTACATAAGTGCTTTTTAAACCTTTAAAAATTACTGCATCAACTGCAAAAAGGTCTGGCGAAAGGTGAAGCGTGTCCCCTGAAAAACGTGAAGTATCACGAGAAACTAAAGTTGTTTCTTGGTGTGGCAATAATAAAGTTGCTTCTTCAACTTCTGGGAATTTTAAATAATAATCTTCCATAACTTCTCCATCTAAAAGTGGACAGTTAAATGCTGGGTGTCCTCCGATTTTGAAAATCATCTCACGACTATCATTATTAATTACTTCATAACTTACGCTTAAAGTTTTTTCGTTAAGCTCATAGTGAACGTTTAGTGTAAAATCAAATGGGTACATTTTTTTTGTTTCATCAGATGATTTTAATGTAAACGTAATTTTTGTATCAGTTTGGTTTGTTACTTCAAAATCCATATCACGTGCAAAACCATGAGATGGGATAGTGTAAGAATTCCCCTCATACGTGTAAGCTCCATCTACAATGCGTCCAATAAATGGAAAAAGCATTGGTGTGTGGCGACCCCAGTATTTTGCATCAGCTGTCCAAACGTAATTTACGCCGTCTTTGTCAACTAACTTACTAAGTTCAGCACCTTTTAAGTTGATGCTCGCTGTTAAATTTGTGTTGCTTAATGAATAAACCATAATAAAACCCTCCTAAAATAACAATTTGATAATATTAGCGTAACATAATTAATACGGACAAGTCAATAAAAAAAGGCTAAATCTTTGAGATTTAACCTTAAATTTGTATATTTATTTTGTAACTGTTCTTAAAAAATGCTCATAAGAAATTCTTAATAATTCCTCAGCATTTAAATCACTAAGTTTAGTTTGCATTAATTCGCTATCACCGATAACTTTTCCAAAGTAGTTAAGAATGCTGTTTAATTGTTCTCTTACAACTTCTTGAGCTACACCTTTTCCTGAGAATGGGTAACGCTCAGCTTCAAAAAGTTTTGCAATATCATCAGAGAATGTTGCATCTTCAGTGATTTTTCCTTCTGCAATATCTTTGATAGTGCTAGGACCTGTTGCGAATTGAGATGTTGCTTTTACTGCTAAGTATTTTTCAAAATCTAACATATCTTGATAGTTTGTTAATAAGTGTGCGTACTCTTGAATTGTTTTTTCCATGAATAATCTCCTTTGTGTATTCAAAATAAGAATTACCGATGTGTAGCAATTCTTTCTTATAATATAGCGTACCATAATTGATATAATTAAGTCAATAAAAAAAAGCCAAATCATATTATAATTTGACCTTTTTTTTGGTATATTAAATTCTTTCGATAATTTCCGATTTTGGAAGACGAGATTTTGGTAAATCTTTGTTAAAATCTTGACTTGTATGGTAACCAACTGCTACTGCAAATCCTGTCTAACTATAATTTTTGATGCCTCAAGCTCTTTTAATTCTCGAGAAAGTACCCTCTCACTAATGTCTGGGATTAGCCGTTTTAACTCACCATAACGAATTTTAGGGGCATTGCCTATGTGGTAAATATTAGACACTTACCACCAATTAGGCTCAGTGTCAACTCCATATTGCAATGAAAAATTTTTTGTTCCATACCAAGACTCCTTTTTTTGTTGTATTATAACATAACTACTAAAAACTTTGTTAAATTTTTCTAAAAAAGTACGCCTTCATTTTGATATGATTGTGATTTATTTATAATTTGTGTATGAACACACGAAAAATGCATATTCTAAATGTAGATAGAACAGGAGTGATGCAAATGAAATTTCCATTTAAATGGTTATTTGTAGGAAGTTTTTTTATTGTGAAAAGTTTTGATATGTATGCAGTTCCAGCAAATTTTGAGGAACAAGAAGTGCAAGAGTTTGGGAATGATATCGTACATACCTATAAGCATAGTTCTGGGCTTTTGGTACGTTGGATTGAAAATAACGACCCCCAAACAAGTTTTACTTTAGGTGTAAAAACGCCTACAACAGATAATACAGGGGTTAATCATATCATTGAACACACTGTATTTACAGGGTCTAAAAATTTCCCAAGTAGCACACTTTTTTTTGATGCAAATGCAAATTATCCTCATACTTATATGAACGCAAGTACTGCTGGTGATATGACGCTATATCCGTTTGCAACTCCTTATAAAGACTGCTATTTCGGGCTTTTGGAAGTATATTTAGATAGTATTTTTAACCCGAGTATGCTTGAGCAGCCTTATAGTTTTTATGAGGAGGCTTTTTATTATGACCCTGAAACTAATAAATATGGAGGGGTAGTTTTTAATGAAATGAAAGGGGCTAGTAGCCAAATTGGACGAGCTATTTTTCGTAGTATCCGAGATGTAATTTATGAAGATACGCATTATGCAAATGATAGTGGAGGCGCAGTTGAGGCCATTCCAACCCTGTCATATGAACACTTTATAGACACATATCATAACTATTATTACCCTTCAAATATGCAGGCTGTAGTTTATGGAGATTTGGAAATTGATAAAGTGTTAAATATTTTTGATGAATATGTAACTCCCCACACTAATGATAAAAATGATGTAGATGTAAATGTTGATCCTACGTTAAAGTATGAACGGATTGAGAAAAATTATTATACTGGAGGCGAAGGCGCATATGTGATAAAAAGTTTTGTATTACCAGAAATTATAGACTCAAGTCAACTTACTGAGCTAGATTTGTGGTTAAATACGTATGTTGTAAACCCGTTATCTCCGTTTAGACAATACCTAAATGAAAAGGAAATTGAGTCTGTAGAAATCTTTAAAGATAGCGACTTAAAACGTCCAGTATATTCGTTGATTATATCACAAGTTAACCCTTATGATGTGACATATGTAGAAGATTGCTTAAATAATGCCGTAAATTCTTTGTGGGAAACAGAAGAACTTTTACAATTAGAATATGATACTTTGGAGCAAACTCGCCTTAGTATTTCACAACAAGATATGAGCGCAAGCCGAGGAATTGATATTTCACAAATGATAATTACAGATTGGGTTCATCATCGAGATGAAATGAGTTATTATACAACAAAAGATTACCTATATCACCTAGAAGATATTGATGAATTTTATGGTCAAAAATTTTTGCAACAAGCAGATGAAGTAACACTAATTTTAACTCCTGCTCCTAACATTCAACCTAATGAATTTGAACCATTAGAGCATTGTGAAATCGCACAAGAAGATTGGTCGCCTGTAGTAAATTCAATGCGTGCATGGCAAAAACAATATTCTGAAAAAGTACTTGAACCAATCGAGTTAAAAAAGATGATTATGAATATTGATATGCCTTTTACAACGTATGAAATTGATAAAATGAAGTTTACACATTTTCAATCTGAAACAGATTTATTAACTACAGAAATTTATTTACCAACTAATCATATTGCGCAAAAAGAGCTACCATATTTATTTTTATACGCACATTGCTTACAAGAAGTTGCCGATGATTTGACTCCTTTTGAAGGAATTTTGAAAGTTAAGCCAACAGCACTTGAACACAAAAATGATTATATGCCATACCTAAAAATTGAGCTAACAAGCCTTGCAGATAAGAACCAAATAAATCTATTACAAAAGGCTAATGATATACTGATGGAAAAAGATGATGATTGGTATACATCTCAAGTTGACAAGGTAATTGGGCAATTTTATGGCAACTTTCAAAATGATATAATAGGTACACTTGGAGTGCTTACAAAAGGTGGACAAGATGGTTACAAACGCTATATGTATGAGGCACATTATCCATTTTACATTTTTTGTGTATCGTGCAAAAAACAAGAAATTGAAAATTTTGGGGATAGTGTAAAAGAGATTGCTAGTCAAATTGGTGGAAGAAACGATGTATCAGTGGCAGTAACTTGTACAGATGAAATTGCTGAAGTTTCGTTAAATAATTGGGAAGAATATTTGCAACAAAATTTAATTTCTGATTATGATACACACGAATATATTTTTGATAAAATAGATAAAGATAGTGTTTACTATAAAAAGGGTCAGGTAGATTATCTTCTATATAATTATGATAGTCAAAAAGATTATATAAAAGCGATTGATTATTTGGCATCAGCCTATGCAACCAAAAATTATTTGCACCCAGAAATTCGTATAAAAAAAGGAGCTTATGGGAGTGGAATGCAGGCGCTTTTTCCTAATACAATCAGCGTTTACACATACCGAGACCCCCACTATAAAAGCTCTGAGGAAATTATAGAAAATATGTCAAAAGCCCTTAAAGAAACTGATATTGATGAAAAAATGCGCCTTGCAAAATCAGAAGCTTTATGCGATTTTCAAAGTCAGTTTGGAATTTTATCTAGTGATATGAAAAAATCTAGTGTTTTGCACGCATTATCAATTATGGATATCAATTCAAATTATATCAAAAAAACGCAAAAGCAAATTATTAAAGTTAAGCCAAATCAGCTTAAAAAAGAGCTAAAAACCCTTGATGACATGATAGAAAATAGTCAAAAAGGAATTTGTATTAGAAAAGATTAAAAAAAGAAGCCAAGGCAAAATTCTTGGCTTTTTTGTGTATTATAAAATTAGTTCATAGGCCAATCTTTCTGTTTTATCCTCAACAAAAATTGTTCCACAATAAGTATAATTATTTTTTTCGATTAAATTTATCATAGGTACATTTTGTTTGTGGGTATCAATTCGCATATTTGAATGTTTAAGTTGAGCTATAGTTTTTGCATAATCAAAGATTTTTTGGCCAACCCCTTGTCGTTTAGCCGTTGATTTTACAACGATACGATGTAAAACTCCATATGGCTTAGTGCTTAACCAATCTCCGACATAAATTTTAGAATAATTTGGATCGGCTTCAAAAGTTAAGAAAAAATATCCTAAAATTTCTCCTCCGTTTTCATAAACGAAGGCCCCATTTTGCTCGATATCTAGCAAAACATTTTCGATATTTGGGTATTCCCCTTGCCACTGATTAATATTTTGGGCCTTGAAATTTTGAGAAGCTTCTTGAAAAATCTGAAATACTGCTTCTTTGTCGTCTTGAGTTGCGTGTCTAATCATGTAAACCTCCAATTTAAAAAGTAGTAAAATCGTATAAAACAATTGTAACACAATAAACATTTAAAAGGTAGATACTGGATATTATTTTTTAACAATTAATTCGATTAATAGACAGCATTTTATATATAAAAACATCTTGTATGAAAAAAATATAAAATAATCGTTGAATTCCTCAAAAAAGTGTGATATAGTTAGAAGCGAAAAAAACACACGTATCTCTTAGTTGCAAAAAGGTGCTTATTTACATGAGTTTATAAGTCATTTGCAATGTAAAGAATACGGAGGACAAACCTAGGAGGTAAGAAAAATGGGCGTTATATCAATGAAACAATTATTAGAAGCAGGGGTACACTTCGGTCACCAAACTAGAAGATGGAACCCAAAAATGAAGGAGTATATCTTCACTGAAAGAAATGGGATATACATCATCGATTTACAAAAAACAGCAAAAAAGATTGACGAAGCTTATGCAGCAATGCGTCAAATCGCTGAAGATGGTGGAAAAGTATTATTCGTAGGAACAAAAAAACAAGCTCAAGATTCAGTTAAATCTGAAGCTTTACGTTGTGGAATGTACTACATCAATCATAGATGGCTAGGTGGAATGCTTACAAACTTCAAAACAATCCAAAGCCGTATTGTAAGACTTAAACAACTTGAATTAATGGAGCAAGACGGAACTTTTGAACTTCTACCTAAAAAAGAAGTAATCGAGTTACGTAAAGAAATGGTTAAACTTGAGAATAACTTAGGTGGAATTAAAGAAATGAAAGGTGTTCCAGATGCAATCTTTATTGTTGATCCAAGAAAAGAAAAAATTGCTATCCAAGAAGCACACATCTTAGGAATTCCAGTATTTTCAATTGTAGATACAAACTGTGATCCAGAAGAAGTTGACTACGTTATTCCAGGGAATGATGATGCTATTCGTGCAGTAAAATTAATCGTTGGAAAAATGGCTGATGCAATTATCGAAGCTAACCAAGGTGAGATTTTTGAAGCTCAAGAAATGGGACAAGAACAAGTTAGCCAAGCTGGTGAAGCAGTAGAAGCACAAGCTTAATTTGTGTATTATAGATAATTTAAATAATTAATTTAAGTTGGATAAATTAAAGGGATATGGGGTTTGGTCCTCATATTCCCATATTATTTATGTGCTATTAGCATTATCAAGATATGAAGAAAATTTATCTAAATAATTAAATAAATAATTTTCAAGGAGGCAATTTTAAAATGGCAGTTACAGCAGGAATGGTAAAAGAGTTACGTGAGCGTACAGGAGCAGGCATGATGGACTGTAAAAAAGTCCTTCAAGAAGTAGATGGTGATTTAGATAGAGCTATCGAAGTATTACGTGAAAAAGGTTTAGCAAAAGCAGCTAAAAAAGCTGGTCGTATTGCAGCTGAAGGACTTGTTAAAGAAGCAATTTCAGCAGATGGAAAAAGTGCAGCAATCGTTGAAATCAATTCAGAAACAGATTTCGTTGCGAAAAACGATCAATTTGTTACATTTGTAAATCAAGTAGCACAAATTGTATTAGATAATGAAGTTGCTGATGTTGATGCATTAAAAGCTCTTCCATGGGTTGAAGATGCTTCAAAAACTGTTGGTGATGTTCTTACAGAAAAAATCGCACTTATTGGTGAAAATTTAACAATTCGTCGTTTTGCTCGTGTAAGTTCTACAGGAACAGTTGCAGCATATACTCACGGTGGTGGAAAAATTGTAGTTTTAGTAGAAGTTGATTCAACAGATGCTAAAGCAGCAGAAGTTGCAAGAAATGTAGCTATGCAAATTGCAGCAGTTAATCCAGAATATATTTCAATGAATGAAGTTTCTGAAGATAAAAAAGCTAAAGAACGTGAAATTTTAATGGTTCAAGCTAAAAATGAAAACCCAGATAAACCAGATAATATCATTGAAAAAATGATTGTTGGAAGACTTAATAAACAACTTAAAGAAATTTGTTTATTAGAGCAAGAATACGTTAAAGATCCAGATTTCACAGTTGCAAAATATGTGAAAAATGAATTAGGTAGTGAAGACGTAGTTAAATCATTTGTACGTTTTGAAACTGGTGAAGGTATCGAGAAAAAAGAAGAAAACTTTGCTGAAGAAGTTGCAAAACAAATTCAAGGTTAATTTTTTGAAGGGACACTTAATGTGTCCTTTTTTTTGAGAAAAGTTTATGTAAACCGAGGATAAAAAAAGTTTTAAGCAGAATACAATAAATAGAGCTAGAAATAAAATGAATTTTGTGATACAGTAATGAAGAAGCAGGAAGGTGATAAAATGCAAAAATATAGTAGAGTATTAGTGAAAATTAGTGGTGAAGCATTGGCTGGTGACGAAGGAAAAGGATTTTGCCATAAGATGGTTACAAAAGTAGTAAAGCAACTAGTTCAGTTAATAAATTCTGAAATGGAAGTTGCAGTTGTAATTGGTGGAGGAAATTTTTGGAGAGGTCGTTCATCTGGTGATATGGACAGAACAAAAGCCGATCAAATCGGAATGTTGGCAACTGTAATGAATGCTATTTATGTTGCTGATGTTTGTAGAAGTGAGGGTATTGGGGCTGTAGTGCAAACACCATTTACTGTAGGAAGCATGACAGAACTTTTTTCAAAAGATAAAGCGCTAGAATATATGAAGCAAAATAAAATTGTCTTTTTTGCAGGAGGAACTGGTCACCCATTTTTCTCGACAGATACTGGAGCTGTGTTAAGAGGTTGTGAGGTGGAAGCAGACGTATTATTATTTGCCAAAAATGTAGATGGCATATATGATAGCGACCCGAAACTTAACCCTAACGCAAAGAAATTTGAACGCATTTCTTGTCAAGAAGTATTGGATAAAAATTTAAAAGCAATAGATGCGCCTGCCGCTGCATTATGTATGGAGCAAAAATTACCAATTATTATGTTTGACCTAGACACACCAGATGGAATTCATAGAGTAGCCATGGGTGAAAAAATGGGTACAAAAATTTATGTAGATTAAGGAGAAATACAGATGAAAGAAGAATTAAGCAAATTTGAAACAAAAATGGAAAAATCAGTTGTTGCATTAAAAGAGGAGTTTGGAACAATTCGTGCAGGGCGTGCAAATCCTCATGTTTTGGATAAATTAGTAGTAGATTATTATGGTGCAGCAACTCCTATTTCTCAAGTTGGAAATATTACAGTACCAGAACCAAGAATGTTGCAAATTCAACCTTGGGACGCAACTGTAATTAAGGCGATTGAAAAAGCAATTAATGAGTCTGACATTGGAATTAACCCATCAAATGACGGAAAAATTATTCGTCTTATTTTCCCAGAACTTACAGAAGAGCGTAGAAAAGATTTAACTAAAGAAGTTAAGAAAAAAGGTGAAAATGCTAAAGTTGCAATTAGAAATATTCGCCGTGAAGCAATAGATACATTCAAAAAAATGCAAAAAGCTAATGAAATTACTGAAGATGAATGTACAACTGCAGAAGCAAGCGTTCAAAAATTAACAGATAAGTTTGTTGAGGAAATTGATAAACAAGTAGATGCTAAAAGCAAAGATATATTATCTGTATAAACCCTACCAAACTCCTCATAGTGGGGAGTTTATTGTTTTAGGAGGAAATTAGATGTTACCAAAACACGTTGCAATAATTATGGATGGAAATGGAAGATGGGCTAAGAAAAATGGACTCAGTCGTAATGAAGGTCACAAGGTAGGTAGTGAAAAGTTACAAAATATTATTGAATATGCACAACAAAAAGGTATTCAATATATTACAGTCTATGCATTTTCTACAGAAAATTGGAATAGACCAAAAGCAGAAGTTGATGGTCTTATGCGACTTATGCAAAATTATTTAGATAAGCACTTGGAAAGAGTGAAAACAGAAAATTTTAAGTTTAAAGTGATTGGGGAACGCACAAAACTTGGTACAAAACTTATAAAAAAAATAGCTGAACTTGAAGAAATTACAGCCAATAAAACTGGCACATACGTTACTATTGCTATAAATTATGGCTCTCGAGATGAAATAATTAGAGCGTGTCGGGCAATGATTGCAGATACTTCTGAAAAAATAAATTTAGAAAAAGTGATTACAGAAGAAAATTTATGTCAATACTTAGATACAAGAGAAGTGCCAGACCCAGATTTAATTATAAGAACGAGTGGGGAAGTTAGATTGAGCAACTTTTTGATGTGGCAAGCAGCATATAGTGAATTTTATTTTACAGATTGTTTATGGCCAGATTTTGATGAAGCTCAGTTTGATAAAGCCTTACTGGATTATCAAAATAGAAAAAGACGGTTTGGAAAAAGCGAATAAGGAGGACCGTTTATGCTAGTGCGTCTAATAACAGGACTAATAGGTGTGCCGTTTGTAATTTTTATTGTTTTACAAGGTGGATTGTTAATGCAAATAGTTGGAGTTATATTGGCATTAATTGGAGCTAGTGAATATTATCGAGTAGTATCAAAAGTTTATAATCCAGTAAAATTATTGGGAATAGTTGCAACAGGTATTTATATGTTAGGGTATCAGTATTTCGCCACAAACTACCATTTATTTATAGGAATATTTTTGGTGGCATTACTTATCCTAACAGTATTAACATACCCAAAATATAATATAGGAGATATTGCAATAACCTTTGTAGCGCCAACATATATAGGGCTATTTTTTGGACTAATCTTGATGATGCGCGATTTACCTAGTGGGCTTTTTTGGGTAGTTGTGTTATTTATGAGTGCGTGGGGTAGTGATACTTGTGCGTATTTTGCAGGAAGATTTTTGGGAAAGAAAAAATTAGCGCCAGTACTTAGTCCTAAAAAAACTGTAGAAGGAGCAATTGGTGGTGTAGTTGGAGCAGGGATAATTGTTTATATTTTTAGTTTTGTAATGAATAAAAATAACTACATTGTAGCTACAAATAATGAACTTTTGATATTGCTTATAATAGGGTGTATCGGTGCTGTATTATCACAATTTGGAGATTTAGCAGCATCATCAATTAAGAGAAATATGGAAGAAAAAGATTTTGGAAATTTATTCCCTGGGCATGGGGGGGTGCTAGATAGGTTTGATAGCATCTTATTAATAGCACCATTCATTTATATGTGTGCATTATGGTTAAATATATAAAATGTGAAGGGGAGAAATTTAGTGAAAAAAATCGCTATACTAGGTTCTACAGGCTCAATTGGAACTCAAACTCTTGAGGTTATTGACTATGAAAAAAGTTGTGAAGTTGTAGCATTATCAGCGTTTAGCCAGATAGATTTGCTAGAACAACAAATAAAAAAATATAGTCCAAAAATTGTAGCTGTAATGAACGAAGATAAAGCGTTAGAGCTTGAAAAAAGGTTGAAATCTCAACAAATTAATACACAAGTTGTAACAGGAATGGACGGTCTAATTGAAGTAGCAACATTTGATGAGGCTGATATAATTTTAACAGCAGTAGTTGGAATGGTTGGACTTTTGCCAACGATAGAAGCTATAAAAAATAAAAAAACAATCGCATTGGCCAACAAAGAAACGTTAGTTACTGCTGGAGATTTGGTAATGAATTTAGCCCATGAAAATGAGGTTGAAATTTTGCCAGTTGATAGTGAACATTCTGCCATTTTTCAGTGTTTACGAGCTGGAAATCAAAATGAAGTTAGCAGAATAATTTTAACAGCCTCGGGTGGTCCTTTTAGAACTTTTACTAAAGAGCAACTCAAAAATGTAATTTTGGAACAAGCATTAAAGCACCCAAATTGGAACATGGGTGGAAAAATAACTATAGACTCTGCAACACTTATGAATAAAGGGCTTGAGGTTATTGAGGCGAAGCATTTGTTTAATGTAGAATTAGAACAAATTGAAGTGGTGGTGCATAAAGAAAGTATAATCCATTCTATGGTAGAATATCAAGATGGTTCAACGATTGCACAGCTTGGAACGCCTACTATGCATCACCCAATTTCGTATGCATTAAATTTTCCACAAAGAGCTACTTGTGATTATATAAAAAAATTGGATTGGACAAAACTAAGTTCGTTAAATTTTGAACAGCCTAAATATGATGTGTTTCCTTGTTTAAATTTAGCGTTTGAAGCATTAAAAATAGGTGGAACAATGCCAGCAGTTTTGAATGCAAGTAATGAAATTGTTGTGGCTTCATTTTTAGATAAAAAGATAAGTTTTGTACAAATCCCTAAAATAATTCATGAAGTTATGGAAAAACACATAAATATAAATAACCCAAGCTTACAACAAATTTTAGAAGCTGATAGTTGGGCGAGAGAATATAGTAAAGAAAGGATTAAATAATGTGCTAAAATTTTTATTATTTATATTAATATTTTCCCTTATTATAATAATTCATGAATGGGGGCATTTTATAGCGGCAGTAAAGATGGGTGCTAGAGTTAATGAATTTGCTTTAGGAATGGGTCCAAAAGTTTTTGGAGTGACTAGAGGTGATACATTATATACATTAAGAGCCTTGCCTTTAGGTGGATTTTGTGCTATAGAAGGAGAAGATGGGGATATAACACGCCCAGAATCTCTAGGTTCAAAGACTCCGCTACAAAGAATTATCGTATTTGCTGCTGGGGCATTTATGAATTTTATATTAGCGTGGCTATTACTTTCAATTTATTTGGGATATTTAGGTCATGGAACAAATACCGTTTTACAAACAATTCCTGACTCTCCTATTGCAAATGCAGGAGTCCAAGCTGGAGAAACTATTATTTCAATAGACGGGCAGACAGTAGAAACGCAAGCTGAAATTAGTGCCATTGTAGTAGATGGAACAATTACCTATGATGTTGTGGTTAAGGGGCTTGATGGCAACTTAAGAACAGTTCCAATTCAGCCAGAAGCTAGAGAAAATGGAAATGGAGCAGCCCTTGGATTTTATCCTACTACTGCGCCAAATGGTTTTTTTGAAAGTATTTGGAATGGATTGTTAGGGACGTTTTCTCTAACAGGTCAAGTATTTGATGGATTTACCCAACTAATTACGGGAAGAGTTGCAATGTCTGATATGGCAGGGATTGTAGGGGTTGCACAAGTAACTTCAGAAGTTTGGGATAGCTCAGTGCAAGAGAGTTTGCTTCATGCAATTATGAATTTAATTTATATTGGAGCATTGTTATCTGCAAACTTGGCTGTGTTAAATTTATTGCCAATGCCAGCATTAGATGGAGGTAGAATTTTATTTACCTTTATAGAAATGTTGCGTGGAAAACCACTGGATCAAGAAAAAGAAGGTATGATACATCTTGTAGGATTTGTGCTTTTGATGGGGCTTATGGTAGTTGTATTTTATAATGATATCGTGAGATTAATGTCATGATAAATTTATATACTAGAGAACAAACTCGAGTAGTTACTATTAAAGATGTACAAATTGGAGGTGGTAATCCAATTATTATTCAGTCAATGTGCAATACAAAAACTGAAGATGTAAAATCGACGGTAAATCAAATTTTAGAATTAGAACGATTAGGGTGTGAAATTGTTAGGGTTGCCATACCTAATGAGACTTCTGGATTAGCTCTAAAAGAAATTATACCTCAAATCAATATTCCTGTAGTTGCAGATATTCATTTTGATTATAAATTAGCACTATTGGCAATTGATTGTGGTGTTCATAAACTTAGAATAAATCCTGGAAATATTGGAGCAGAGGATAGAGTAAAAGCTGTTGTGCAAAAAGCAAAATCACATAATATTCCCATTCGTATTGGGATAAATTCTGGTTCTATTGAAAAAAGTTTGTTAAAAAAACATGGTGAAGTCACTGCCAGTGCAATGGTTGAAAGTGCTACACGCCATATTGAAATTTTAGAACAACTAGATTTTTCGGATATAGTAGTTTCTTTAAAAGCGTCAACAGTTCCTTTGGCAATTGATGCCTATACAGAGTTTGCGCAAAAGTATAATTATCCACTGCATGTAGGGATTACTGAGTCGGGAACATTATACAGAGGAACAATAAAATCTTCGGTAGGGCTTGGGGCTATTCTTTCAAGGGGCATTGGAGATACAATAAGAGTGTCATTAACAGATGACCCAACAAAAGAAATAGATTGTGCTAAAAATATATTACAATCCTTGAATTTACGCACGTTTGGAGTTGAAATTATTTCTTGTCCCACTTGTGGAAGAACTAATGTTGATTTGATGAAACTTGCAAATCAAGTAGAAGAAATTACAAAAGATATCAAAACACCCCTAAAAATTGCAGTAATGGGCTGTGTTGTAAATGGTCCTGGAGAAGCTCGAGAAGCTGATATTGGAATAGCTGGAGGCAATGGCGAAGGAATTATTTTTAAGAAGGGACAAATTGTCAAAAAGGTGCATGAAAACGAACTTTTTGAAGTATTTCAGAAGGAAATGAAAGAATTGCTTGCATTTTAATGAAAAAGGTATTATAATTTTTAGATATAAAATGGCATGAAAAATTTCGGAAAGAGTGGGTATATGCCCACTCTTTCTATATGTACTATAAAAATAGATAAAAGTTATTTTTGAAAGTGAGGTAAAATATGGCTAGGCAACAAGTAATAGATGCAGTTACAAAATGTATTGAACCTGTTATTGAAAATTTAAATTATGAATTGGTAGACGTTGAGTTTGTGCAAGAAGGTGGTGATTTTTATTTAAGAATTTATGTAGACCAAGAAGAAGGAATTACATTTGAGGACTGCAAAAAAGTTAGCCGTGCAGTTGAACCAGTTTTAGATGAAAAAGATCCAATTTCAAGTCAATATATGTTAGAAATTAGTTCGGCTGGTCTTGATAGAATTATCAAAAAAGATAAAGACTTTAAAAAGTTTGCAGATGAAATTGTAGACGTAAAATTATACAAAGCTCAATCTTTGGGGACACTAGGAAAGAAAAAACAGTTTCAAGCTCAACTACATGAAAAAACTAAAAATGATAATGACCAAGAGATAGTTTCTTTTTTTACAGAAGAGGGAGAAAAAATAGAAGTTTTATTTGAAAATATTAATAGTGTAAGGCTTGCTATTTTATTTTAAAAATTTAAGAAATCGGAGGATTTTATGAACCAAGAATTCATTACAGCAATTGACCAGATTGCACACGCAAAAGGCATAGATAGGGAAAAGTTATTTGATGCCATTAAGCAATCTATTGAAGCTGCTACTAAAAAACATTTTGGTAATTCGGGAGGCAATAAACAAATTATTAAAGTGGATATAAATGAAAGAACTGGAGATGTTAAAGTTTTTTCTACAAAAAAAGTTTTAGACGATGAAGATGTTGAGAACGAAGTTTTGGAAATCAGTCTAACAAATGCTCGCAAAATTAACCCAATTATCGGGATTGATGATATGGTTGATGTAGAAATTACACCAAGAGATTTTGGAAGAATAGCTGCACAAAATGCAAAACAAGTAGTTATCCAAAAAATTAAGGAAGCAGAGCGTCAAAAAGTTTATGAGGAATATAGTATTAAGCTTAATGATATAGTAAAAGGAAGAGTTTTAAGAAGTGAAAAAAATGGATATATCGTGCAACTTGATTTTACAGAAGCATCACTTCCGTTATCTGAAGCTATTCCAAATGAAGTGTTTGACCAAAGTGAAACTAGTGCAAAACGTACTTTTTATTTACTAACTGTAAAAGATTTTAATAAAAATGAGGCTCGTGATCCAAAATCAAAAGGAGGAGCGCAAGTTATAGTTTCTCGTACGCACCCAGATTTGGTTAAACGTCTTTTTGAACAAGAAGTTGTTGAAATTAAAGATGGAACAGTTGAAATTAAAAGTATTGCAAGAGAAGCAGGTTCACGTACAAAAATTGCAGTTCACTCAACTGACCCAGTAGTAGACCCAGTAGGTGCTTGTGTTGGAGAGCGTGGAAACCGTATAAATCTTATCGTTGAAGAATTGAATGATGAAAAGATTGATGTTGTACGTTGGAGTGAAGATCCAAAACTTTTTATTGAAACAGCGTTAAGTCCTGCAAAAGTTTTGAGTGTTGAACTTAATGAGGTTGAAACTGAAAAAGGTGTTGAACGTAATGCTAAAGTTATAGTGCCAGATAATATTTTGACTCTTGCTATTGGAAAAGGTGGGCAAAATGTTAGACTTGCGGCTAAACTTACTGGCTGGAAAATTGATATCAAAAGTGAAAGTGCAAGCCAACCTGTAGAGCCTCAAACGGAGGAATAATTTTGATGAAACAAAAGAAATCTCCACTAAGAAAATGTACAGGGTGTGGTGAGATGAAATCTAAGGTTGAACTTGTACGAGTGGTACGCAGTAATGAAGGTCAATTTTCTATGGATTTTGTAGGAAAAAAGGCTGGTCGTGGAGCATATATTTGCAAAAATATTGATTGTTTATTAAAAGCTGAAAAAACACGAGGTCTTGAGCGTTCATTTAAGATGGCAGTATCAAAAGAAATTTATGAAGAATTGAAGCAGGCATTTAACTATGAACAATAATCAAAAAATTTATCAACTATTAGGATTATCTTATAAAGGTAGAAACCTTGTAACTGGCGAATTTGCAGTTAAACAAGGGGTTTTGGCAGAAACTATTCATTTTGTAATTGTAGCTGATGACGCATCTAATAATACCAAAAAACTTTTTCAGTAACTTTTGACTACATAAATGCAAACCTTCTCTTTAGAAGAGTGAATTACGTATACCTAGCAACTTTCACATGTCCTATAGTGTTTTTGTACCCTGTTTTAACATGGATAACAGTGAATGAAGTTAAAAATACAATTTGAGAGTCTACACATTGTCAAATTTTAACAACATTTGTAGAAAATAGGGCCGATCTCTGCTAATAATGAGGAGTCAAAAAAAGACTGGTACCGTCCTGTAAAGGCCACTGCTGGTGCGACGATATGATGTGGTCTTCTCTGAACTGCCGGGTGGAGAAGTCAAGTGAAAACACTGATCGCTCAAGGAGCTCATTCCAAACACGTTTGAAACATGGCATTCTTTGCTCCTCTGCAAACACACAAAGAGGTAGGGGAAGCAAGGTGACCATAAGTAATCAAACTACTTCACTTAATCTGTTTATACTTGGTGACACTTTAACTTCATCACAGTTATCTCTCAGATGCAGATATTAAAGGGGAAACGTGATTGACTCATTAAATCTGAAACATTTCTGCAGTTTAAACTGCTAAAGGGAAAAAATATTTAAGACCAACTCAACACTTTAAGATGTTCATTCATTAAAACAAGATAAACATTAAACTCTAATGTATGACTTTTTTCAGTCAATGTTTAACTATTTTTTGTATGATCATTTATAACATGCAGGTGCATTTTTGTTTTTTTTTTTGCAACTGCCAGTAGATGGAGCCAAACATCAAGACTTCATTTCTGTGACTTGTATGCAGAAAACCTGCCTGGCATCACATTAGAGCCTCAGAGGGCCTGCAGTGGATTCAGATCTGTGTGCAATGAATCACAACAAATTTTTAAGTCCTTTGTATGTTTTTATGCAAAATTTGTATCTAACATGTATTTTCTGTCATCATATCAACAATTAATATGTAAAATATGCAATATGTTTGTCCGAGATGTAGTGAAGTTTAAAGGTCCTAAAAACAGCTTCAAACCATAACCACAAAGAATCTTGTTCCCTGACGGCATAGAGATTCCACATGGTACCAATGTCTCTATACCATTGGCTCACAAGCCTTTGGCCATTTTTGACAGGTAAACAAATAATCATTTGGGGCCTGACAAATTGTAAAAAAAATAAAAATAAAACCTTCTAAATATACCACAGTGTGCTGACTCAGTCAAAGTGACTAATGCGTGTGCGTGTGTGTTCATACACCTCCTCATGATGTTGTGCATTCCTAAGACTTAAGCTCTCCCTGGCATGCCCATTCACCCCTGTTGTTTAACCTGAAATCTGCAGCCGTTAGCAGCTCAACAAGTAGAGTTCTGACTCTGACACAAGCCAAGTCATGGTTCAACTCCCACAGCTTCCACAAAAACTAAATTTTTTCCATGTAAGGCAATTAAACGTGAAAAGGATCACTGGATGTAACATCTTAGACGTACC
>LNZR01000063.1 GCA_002007365.1 Epulopiscium sp. Nele67-Bin005
CAGCAGTAATTCAAGGGACTGAACCAGAAGAAGCATGGGCATTTACAATTCCTGTTGTAGATAAAGAAGCTCAAATGACATATGTAAAAACACATATTGGAGCAATGGGAACAAGTCCAACGCTTAGGGTAATTGTAATAGATGAGTTAGAGTTTGATGCTACTCCAGAAATTCCAGAAGAAACGGTTGATACATCAAATTTAAGTTTATTAGTTACAAATGCAACAAGCAACTTAAATAGTGTAGAAGTAAGTGTTGATGGAACAGATGTAAGCACAACTAAGAGATGGGTAAGCCAATCAGATTATGTAACATTTAGTGATGCAATTGAGGCAGCTCAAGCAGTAATTAACAATCAAAATGTAACTCAAGCTCAAGTTGATGAAGCATATAACGCATTACAAAGTGCAGGTACAGCTTTCAATATGGCAAAACAATATGGAACTAAAGTTGAAGTTACAGAAAGTGTTGAGCAAATTGTAAGTTTGAATATTTGGCAAGAATATAGCGACCAAGACTCAATGGCATCAGGATTTTTTGTAAGAGAAGAAGTTGTTGTAAACATTGAAAATGGTGAAGCAACAATTAATATGTTAGTAGCTAGAAATCCTATTTTAGGAGGAACAACATTTGAAGATACAATCGGAGATATCCACTATGTTGATGAGAATGGAAATGATGTTTTAGTACAAAAAACAGCTACAACAGCAGTAATTCAAGGGACTGAACCAGAAGAAGCATGGGCATTTGCAATTCCTGTTGTAAACAAAGAAACTCAAACAACTAACGTAAAAACTTATATCGGAGCAATTGGTATGAGCCAAACGCTTAGAGTAATTGTAATAGATGAGTTAGAATTTGATGCTACTCCAGAAATCGTTGATACTACAGCGTTAGAAGCGTTAATTACAAATGCACTTAGCAACTTAAATAGCGTGGAAACAAGTGTTGATGGAACAGAAATTGATATTAACAAAGAGTGGGTAACTCAAGCTGATAAAAACACACTTCAAACTGCAATTAATAATGCTCAATCAGTACTTTACGCTCAAGATTTGACTCAAGCACAAGTTGATGCGACATACACAGCTTTACAAAATGCAGTAGTAACATTTAATGATGCGAAATCTTTTGGAGAATACATTGAGCAAGATTTAGACGTAGACTTTGAAGATTTAAAAGAAGATTTAGTTTATAGTGCTGAAGTTGAGATTAATTTACCAGCTAATATTTTAGCAGAGTTATTCCCAATAGATTTGAGTTTAGAACTTGAAAAAGTTGATGGAGTAGTATATTTAACATTACACATCTCAAGAAGTGTGAGTATTTCAAGAAGTGCTGACACAGATGAAATTTATTATTTAGATGATAATGGCGCTTGGGTATTAGTAGAAGATGCAATTGCTACTGTTGAAGTAGATACGGCTGGTGTAGAACACCCAATTTGGGAATTTGTTGTGCCAACTAAAAAAGCTGACGTTGATTTAAAAGTTGACCTTGCAGATTATGGAACGCATGAATTTACACTTACAATTACTGATATTGAAGTAAATGAAGAAGCAAGTAACGTTGATAAATCGGATTTAAATCACTTAATTTCTGATGCCAAAACAGAGTTAGGACACATTGAAATTAGTGTTGATGGAACAGATGTTAGCACAGAAAATACTTGGGTAACTCAATCTGTTTATGATGCATTAAGTGCTGCTATTGATGTAGCATATAAAGTTGCAATTGATGGAAACCAGACTCAAGCTGAAGTTGATAGTGCATACCAAGCATTAAAATCGGCATTTGAAACGTTCAATAACGAAGTAGCATATGGAACATTTACAGAAGCTGGATTAGCAGATGGCATTTATAATGTAAATGTTAACATTTGGAATGAGTACAAAGATGAAGACTCAATGTCAGCACAATTTTTCATCAAAGAAGATTTAACAATGACAGTTACAAACGGTGAAGCTGTAATTGATATGTTAGTATTAAAAAATCCAACTATGGCAGGGGTGCTTTATGAAGATGCCGTTGGAGATATTCATTACTTTGATGATAACCAAAACGAAATTTTAATTAGCAAAACAGCAACAACAGTAACACTTGATGGTCAAGAAGAAGAAGCTTGGGCATTCCAAGTTCCTGTAGTAGATATGAATACTCAAACTACGTATGTAAAAGCATATATTAGCGCAATGGGAATGAGTCCAACATTTAGAGTAATTGTTGATGGAATAGATTTAACACCAGATATTGATGAGCCAACAACACCTCCAACTACTACGCCTCCAACTACAACAGAGCCAGATACTGATAGTGGAAATGGAAGCACAACAGACCCAGACACTGATACTAGTGTAAATCAAGATGGTGTTGCAGATGGAAATTATGGAATTAACATTCAAGTATTAAAAGAGTTTTCAAATGAAGACTCAATGGCAGCACAATTCTTCCAACAAAGTAACTTAGCATTAAATGTTACAAACGGAAAATATTTCTTAACACTTGTAATTAATAATGAAGGAACGTTATCAGGTAGCGATGTTTACTATGATAATTTCATTACAAAGTTGGAGCAACTAATTAACGGAAGCTACCAAAATATATCTTTACGCAGTGGTACAAATTCTTCAACTGGCCAAAAGTATGTTACGGCAACTATAGAATTTGACTCATTAAAAGATGATATTTATTTAAGAACAACAATTGAACCAATGGGTAATATTGCACAAATCTTAAGAATTAGACCACTTCAAAGCACATTAGTTCAAAATGGTGGTTCTATAAACCCAGACAGTGCAGCAAGTTCAGGCTCTAGCTCAACTTCTACAGATGAAGATGCAGTTATGAAGTCACTTTCATTAACAAACGGAACAGTTACTATTACATTAAATGATGATGATAGCGTTTTGGCAAAAGATTTTAGTGCAACAATTGAAGTTAATGATGAAAAATCAACAGATTTAACTTTAAATGATTTTGAGCAAGATGGAACAAAAGTTACATTCAACTTTGATGCTATTGAGCCAACAGACGAAGAACAGTTAATTACAGTAACAGTAGCTTATGGTGATGAAGAATTAAGTGCAACAATTACAATTGAAACTATTGAAGAAATTTTGGCGCAACTTCCAGACTTTGCAATTAAAGAAGATGCTGTAGATACTCCATATGTGGAAGGGTATCCAGATGGAACATTTAGACCAAGTCAAAACATCACTCGTGAAGAAGCATTAACTATGATTTCACGTTTATTAGAAGTTCGTCAAGATACAAAAGAAACTATTGACCTAGAAATTTTGCAAGCTGAAAAAGATGAGCAATCAATGGCGGCTAGCATGATAAATTATACTGATGTTGAAATTATTTCATTAGAAGAAGGATACCAAGTAAACCTTACAATTGATAATTCAACTTCAACAGAAGATATGATTTCTTCTTTAGAGCAAAACATTAATGGAGATTTTGAGGCAGTAGATTATGTTAGAACAGCTGACCAATCAACAATTAAGGCTACAATTTTTGTAGATAACTTAGAAGATGATGTGGTATTAAAAGCAGCAGTTCCAGCAATGGGTGGTATGGCTCCAGAATTCCGAATTAGATTTAATAATGATAGCTATGAAGTTCGTGAAGAAACAGTTATTGAAGCTATCGAAAGAGTTTTAGTAGGTCTTGGGTTAGTTTCTGATAATTTAGACCACAAAGCGATGGCTACTCGTGAAGAAGTAGTAGAAATTATCGTTAAATTAGTAAGACCAGAAGTAGAATTACCAACAGAAAGTCCATTTGAAGATGTAAAATCTTATGATAGTAACTACAACTACATTTTAACAGCAACAGAAGCTGGTTACATTCAGGGTTATGAAGATGGAACATTTGGTGCAAAAAATAATATCACTCGTGCAGAAGCAGTAACAATGATTAACCGTGCGATTAATGATTTAACTGAAATTGCAGAAGATGATGTACCATTTGATGATGTACCATCAACTCACTGGGCATTTGAGCAAGTAGTAAGAGCAATTAGATAATTTTAATAAACTGCCTCAACTTTTATGGGGCAGTTTTACATAAAAATTGAGGAGAGAATTTATGAATTCATTATTAAAAAAACTAAGTATGACAGCAATGAGTATTGCACTACTTTCACCATCTGTGTACGCAAGTTCAAGTTTTTCAATTAGTGATAATGCAGTAAACACGGGGTATGTTACTGGATATACTGATGGAACTTTTAAACCAAGCAACAATATTACAAAAAATGAAGCATTAATTATGGTAGGTCGCTTACTTGATGTTGAGCAATCATCAACAGAAACTATTAATATTCAGGTGCTTCACGCTGATAAAGATGAACCTTCAATGTCAGCAGAATTTTTTGTTAAAGAAGGCGTTGAACTTATTAAAAATGATGCAGGATACCAAGTAAATTTCAATATTGCTAATGAAGGTTGGGGATTTACTGATGTAATCAACTCAATGGAGCATAAAGTTAATGGTAACTACACTAATCTTACTTTAACAAAAAGTGCTGATAAAACAACGGCTACATTTAGCATTCAAATTCCAAACCTTACAGATGAGGTAGTTTTAAGAGCTGGAATTGCTCCTATGGGTGATGCAAAACCAGACCTTAGAATAAAGTTTGAAACGAGTACATTAAAAACTGGCGAAGCTCAATCTAAAGATGATGCCTTGGCTGATGTATGGTCAGAGCTTGGATTATCAGCTACTTCAACAGCTATTACACGTGAAGAATTTGCAGAAATCTTAGCTAAAGTAGCAAAATTAAATACAAATGTTACTTCAAGTCCATTTAGTGATGTAACAACAAGTAATTCAAACTTTAAATACATTGTAGCTGCTGCAAATGCTGGATACATTACAGGTTATGAAGATGGAACTTTTGCTCCTAAAAATACAGTAACAAGAGCAGAAGCAGTAACAATGATTAACCGTATGATTGGGGATACAACTTCAGTAAATTCAACAACTTCACAGTTTTCAGATGTTCCAACAACACATTGGGCATTTGAGCAAGTAATGAGAGCTATTAACTAAATAATAAACTTCAAAACTGCTTCATCATTTATGGGAGGCAGTTTTTGTAGAGTTTTTACACAATAAAGGAGAATTACTATGTTAAAAAAACTAAGTTACGCTTTAATTGGTTTATCTTTAATGCCGATGGCTATTTTTGCAAATCCTATCCAAAACAACGGAATTTATTTAGTCGATAATATTACTGTACATGATAATCCTATAGGGGTTGCGATGTCACGTTCATATATGGGCGACGTTACAGGAATAAAAAAAACTTCTAAAGAAATTATTGCCTATTTAGATTTTAACCATACACATTATATGGGAGATTTTACGATTAAAATTAATGGTGAAGTAGTTCCATATTATATGCATGAAGATGATACAGAAAATAATTTACAAACAATCTACTTTAATATGAATAATCTTGATGATGAAATTTTGGTAGGTATGTTTGTTGAGCCAATGGGAATTAATGTTGAGTTTGGGGTGGAGTTACTCCAAGATACATTAGTATATCATATGGCAATAGTAGAAGATGAAAATACTTATAAGGAAGTAAATCCTATGCCAGTTATTGGAGGTCTTTTATTAGCAAGTGCTGTCATTGGTTCAATGGCCCTAAAACAAGGAGGAAACGATGAAAAAATTTCTTAGAAAATCTCTCCTAACTATATTTGCTTTAACAACATTTTCTTTGGTGGGCTGTGGTAGTAATGATACAGCTCAAGTTTCATCAAACGCATCAACTCCATCATCAAACGAACAAAATATTACACCATATACTGATGAAGAACGTGTAATTGGTTTATCTGTGCCACTTGTAAATATTATGAGCGAACTTGGGATTAATATGGTAGGTGTTCCAGATACAAAATATACTTTAGATGCAAGTACAGAAAATTTACCAAAAGTCGGATTATCTATGTCTCCAGACACAGAGAAAATTTTACAACTTGACCCAACACACGTTATCGGATTATCGACAATACGTTCTATGATTGAAGCTCCTTTATCAGCAGGAGGGATTGACCCGATTTATGTTAATTTAGAAAATATTGATGAACTAAAAAATACAATTGAAACTCTAGGAAAATTATTTAATAAACAATCTGAAGCTACAGCTTTAATTGCAGATTTTGATGCAAAAGTTACTGCTGTTGTTGAGGAGGCTAAACTCAATGAGCCAGTTAAAGTTTTAATTTTATTCGGTTTTCCAGGGAACTATATGATAGCTACGGAAGCTTCTTTTGTTGGTCAAATGGCTGATTTACTAGGAGCAATTAACGTTTCTGGGGAGGAAAAAATAGTTTATGTTCAGATGAATTTAGAAGAACTATTAGTTCAAGATCCAGACGTAATTTTACGTTTAGCCCATGGAGATCAAGATGTTGTTATAGAAATGTTTGATGCCGAATTTGAAACAAATATAATTTGGCAAGAATTTAGCGCAGTTCAAAATAATAACATATATGATTTAGATGATGCTATGTTTAACGTAAGTGCAACTTTAGAAACTCCAGAAGCTTTAGCTTTATTATCAGAAATTTTGTATGGAAATTAACTACTATTTTATAAGGGAGGTAGCTAACTTACATGAAAAATCTGATTAAAATAATTTTACCTACAATATTAATTGTAATTTGTATAATAATGGCTCTAAATATAGGTAGTATAGAGCTTACCACTCAAGAAATGCTACAAGTTGTTTTTGGTGGAGGGGAAGGTAATAGACAAATTGAAATTGTGCGTATTACTAGAATTCCATCAATATTTATTGCATTATTAGGTGGTACAATGCTTGCAGTTTCAGGGGTTTTACTACAAGCAGTAATGAAAAATCCTCTTGCAGATCCAAGCATTATAGGTATTACTAGTGGGGCAAGTTTTGGGGTATTACTCGCAACAACTTTATTTCCATCAATGCTTTTTTTAGAACCATTATTCGCTCTAATATTTGGATTATTAGCCTGTGGTTTAATTTATGGTTTAGCATGGAAAGGCACACTAAATCCTGTTCGTGTAATTTTAGCAGGGGTAGCAATAAATACACTATTTTCTGGACTTGAGAGCTTTGTTTCGTATATGACATCTTCAGCGCTAACATCAGCTTTAGGAAGTATTTCAACTACAGGTCAGAATATGAATGATGTCAAAATGTTATGTTTATATTTTACTATTGGAATTATCAGCTCTTTCCTTTTATATAAAAAATGTAACGTGTTAGGGCTTGGGGAACACAATGCACATTCTTTGGGGATAAACGTTGATAAAACTCGATTATTAATTTCATTAGTAGCAGTATTTATGGCCATTATTCCAACAATATATATAGGTCCAATTAGTTTCGTTGGATTAATCATTCCACATATAGGCCGCAAAGTAGTTGGAAATAATCATAAATACCTCATTTTATATAGTGGATTATTGGGTGGAGCTTTATTAATATGTGCTGATGTTATTAGCCGAAGCATCATTTATCCAATAGAAATTCCACTAAATACAATCATGGCATTACTTGGAGGCCCATTCTTCTTATACATGATAAGGAAGGGAGATACTTATGCAGGTTAAAGATATTACATTAAGTTATGATAATCAACAAAACATATTAGAAAATTTTAATCTAACTTTGCAAAAAGGTAAAGTAACTATTATTGTAGGGGCAAATGGTTGTGGCAAATCAACTCTGCTCCAAGTGTTATTACAACGTCTAAAACCAACTACTGGTGCAATGTATATTGACGGAGAACAATTACATGACCAAAAAGCTTTTGCAAAAAAAGTTAGTGCAGTTTACCAACAAAATAGTACAATTGACCAAATGACAGTTGAAGATTTAGTAGCCTTTGGTAGAATTCCACATCATGAATTTATGAACCGTGATGTGACTAAAGACAAAGAAAAAATTGAGTGGGCGTTAACAGAAACTAAACTATTAGATATTCGCCACAAAGATATTCTTTCTTTATCAGGAGGTCAGCGACAAAGAGTTTTTATAGCGCTTGCGCTTTGTCAGGATACAGAATGGATTTTGCTTGATGAGCCTACAACTTATTTGGATATGTATTACCAAATAGAAGTTTTAGAACTACTTAAAAAAATTAATCACGAGCAAAACAAAAGTATCGTAATGGTACTTCATGATATTAACCAAGCTAGTAGCTATGGTGATGAAATTGTTATGCTTAAAAAAGGTAAAATTTGCTATAAAGGTAGCCCGTCAGAGGTCATCAATCAAACTAGCATCAAGCACATTTATGATATTTCTAGTGATATAATTGATATGCCCTATGGAAAAATTATAGTTCCTTTGCCAGAAGCACAAGCAGGAATGATACAAACTATAGTAACCGAACAGGAGGAAGTTCTGATGTCACAACCGTTTGTAGAAACTGAAACTTTAGAAGAAGTAAAAAATACTCCAAAAGCTCCACCTTTATTTATGCGAATTTTCTATTTTACAGTAGGAACGATTTCATTAGGGATTGGAATTATTGGGATTTTTTTACCAGTGTTACCAACCGTTCCATTATTATTATTAACTTCTTTATGTTATGCAAAAGCTTCAAAACGACTACACGATTACTTTGTTCAAACTAACATTTACAAAAATCATTTAGAGTCGTTTGTAGAAAATCGTGCGATGACATTAAAAACAAAATTAAGTTTAGTAGGGTTTGCTTCATTTATGTTAATGTTTCCTTTATTTCATGTAGATATTGTAGCCGTAAAAGTTTTTATATTATTTCTGATGGCATTTAAATATTACTACTTCATGTTTAGAATTGAAACTATTAAAGAACAACCTAAATTAGATTAGAAAGGATTTATTATGGTTAATAAACGACTAATTCAAACATCACCAACTAGTATGAAGTTTATTAAACACACCGTACTATATCAGTGGTTAGGTCTCATTTTTAACATTATTGCCATGTTTACATTTGCTTATACAGTTGAAGCAATTTATTTTGAAAAAATTTCCAGACAGCAATTAACTACTTCATTTTTTATAATTCTAGGAGCAATTATAGTTCGATGTATAACTTCCATTAAAGCTACCAAATCAGCATATTTTGCCAGTCGTACAATAAAGAATGATTTAAGATTTATGCTATATGATAAATTACTTAAAATTGGTGTTGGATATAATAAAACTGTATCAACATCTAAAATTATTCAAATAGCCACAGAAGGGGTTGAGCAAATTGAAATTTACTTTGGGAGATATTTACCCCAGTTATTTTATAGTTTACTTGCCCCAATTACCTTGTTTGTTGTACTATCAACAATAAATTTTAAAGTAGCAACAGTTTTAATTTTATGCGTACCGTTAATCCCTATTTCAATTATTGCCATAAATAAATTTGCTAAACGTCTTTTTAAAAAATATTGGGGGGCATATACAGAGCTAGGTGACCACTTCTTAGACAATTTGAACGGATTAAATACATTAAAAGTATATAGTGCTGATGAAAACTACCATAAACAAATGAATGAAGACGCTGAACACTTTAGAAAAATCACAATGAAAGTATTAACTATGCAATTAAATTCAGTAACATTGATGGATTTGATTGCGTATGGTGGAGCAGCATTAGGAATAGGGTTTGCACTAGTTGCATTTTCAAAAGGTCAGTTAACTATAGCTGAATGTTTATTTTTTATTTTATTAACAAGCGAATTTTTCATTCCATTAAGATTACTGGGGTCATATTTTCACGTTGCAATGAATGGAATGTCAGCTTCTCAAAGTATTTTTGAAGTTTTAGATACCATTATAAAGGAAGAAACTCCTAACAAAAGACCATTTAATTCTCAAAAAAATTCAGTAGAAGTTAATAATTTATCGTTTTCTTATGATGAAGATAGACAAATTTTAAAAGATATTTCTTTGAATATACCAAATAATGGATTATTTGCATTAGTAGGTCAATCAGGTTGTGGAAAATCGACTTTGGCTACTTTGTTAATGGGATTTGAGTCTAATTATAAAGGTGAGATTAAAATTGGGGATATAGAATTAAATGATATTTCTATAAAATCATTCCGTGAAAATAGTTGTGTTGTTAAACATCAAAATTATCTTTTTAGAGGAACAATTAAAGAAAATTTATTAATGGCCAATAAAAATGCTACAGACGAACAGCTTTGGAATTCACTAAAAAAAGTTAAACTTGATGAATTTGTAAAAGCTCAAGGTGGATTGGATTATATTTTGGCTGAAAATGGAGGCAATTTATCAGGTGGTCAGCGTCAGAGGATAGCCCTTGCACGTGCATTAGTTTATGATGCACCAATGTATATTTTTGATGAAGCCACTTCAAATATTGATATTGAGAGTGAAGAAATTTTTAATCAAGTAATGTTATCTTTAGCCAAGGAAAAATTAATAATTGTAATTTCTCATAGACTTGCAAATGTTATACCAAGTGATATTATTTTTGTTTTAGAAGAAGGAAAGTTAATTGAACAAGGAAAGCATAATCAATTATTAAATAATAAATCTGTATACTACAATTTATTTAAAGCACAATCTCAACTTGAAGATATATACAAAAATGACGGAGGTGCAAAAAATGAATAGAAATGGATTTACTATAATGTTAAAACTTCTAGGGTTAGTAAAACCATTTGCTGGAGTTATGTTTATCACAATTTTTATGGGAATTTTGGGATTTTTATGTGCAATTTTCATAACAGTTTTGGGAGCAGTGGGGATATTAAACAACCTAGGAATAGTTTCTGGAAACATGAACACACTGTTTGTTTGGTTAGCCACATTTGCAATTGGTCGTGGAGTTTTGAGATATTTGGAGCAATCAAGTGGACATTATATAGCTTTTAAATTGTTAGCATATATCCGAGATAAAGTTTTTGGAGTTTTGAGAAAGTTAGCTCCTAGTAAAACAGATACAAAAGAAAGTGGACAATTAATTTCGCTAATAACATCAGATATTGAATTATTAGAAGTATTTTTTGCACATACAATAGCACCAATAATTATTGCGATTATAACTTCTTTGATAATGTTAGGGTTAATTGGTTCATATTCACCAATTCTTGCAATTATAGCCTTGTGTGCATATATTTCGATTGGTGCAATTATTCCATATGTTACGGCAAAATCTTCACGTGAAAGTGGGCGTACTTATCGTGAGGATATGGGTGAGTTAAATCAGTATTTTTTGGAGGCGTTGCGAGGAATGCCAGAAGTTATTTTATTTGGAGATGAGCAAAATCGCCATGATGGAATTAAAAATCGCAGTGAAATTCTTGATAAGAGTACTGAAAAAATGCGTCACCATGAAGGGGTAACACGTGCGATTACGGAGGCAACGTTGCTTGGATTTTCAGCATTAATGTTATTTGTAGGAGCAAGTCTATGTATTAACGGAAGTATAACTTTTGAAGGTTTTTTATTATCACTAGTGATGTTGATGAGTTCTTATGGACCAGTTGTGGCACTAAGCAATTTATCAAATAACCTGCTTCAAACGTTGGCAAGTGGAGAACGTGTTCTTGATTTATTAGAAGAAAAACCAATTATTGAGGAAGTTACAGGTGGTGAAAAAATTTCTACACACGAATTATCTGCAAAAAATGTTTCCTTTAAATATGCTGATATTCAAATTTTAGACGATTTAACAATTACTGCACCAGAAGGAAAAATTTTGGGGATTTGCGGGGAAAGTGGTTGTGGGAAATCGACTTTATTAAAATTATTTATGCAATTTTATCATGCAGAAAGTGGAGAATTATTTATAGGCAACAGTTCAGTAAAAAATATAAATACTTATAATTTGCGTCAAAACATAGCTTTTGTAACTCAAGATACGTATTTATTTGACCAAACTATAGAAGATAATCTCCGTGTTGCTAAAAATAATGCAACTGAAGAAGAGTTAATAGATGCTTGTAAAAATGCTAGTATTTATACTTTTATACAAACTCTACCAAATGGATTTAAAACAAAAGTTGGGGAGTTAGGAGATGGTTTATCAGGAGGAGAAAGACAGCGTTTAGGGATAGCTAGAGCGTTTTTGCATGATAGTCCAATAATTTTATTAGACGAACCTACCAGCAATTTAGATAGTTTGAATGAGAGTATAATTTTAACAGCAATCAAACGTGCTTCAAAAAATAAGACTATAATTTTGGTTAGTCACAGACAATCTACTATGAGTATTGCTGACACGATTTATCAATTTAAAAAATAATAAGGGCGATTTGCCCTTTTTTTATGTGCAAAAATAGTTGAACATAGTTAATATTAATGATATTATGTATACAAATTTAATTTAAAGTGAGGTTTAGAAATGAAAGCTGAAATGATTGCTATTGGGAATGAAATTGTTTTTGGACATACAATAAACACTAATGCAAGTTTGGTCGCTCAACAACTTGAAAAAATTGGTATTGAAATGTGTTATCAAAGTGGTGTTCGTGATAGATATGAGGACATCGCAAATGTGTTGGAAATCGCCCTAAAAAGAGTAGATTTGGTAATTTTAAGTGGGGGTCTTGGGCCTACAAAAGATGATTTAACAAAGGAAGCTGTATTTGAATATTTTGATGAAGAGTTAATTTTTAATGAAACAGCTATGCAAGATATAAAAAATTATTTTGAGCATGTGCAAAAAACTATGACAGAAAATAATATGAAGCAGGCATTATTTCCAGCAAATTGTATAATTTTAAAAAATATTTGTGGGACTGCATCTGGTTGTTTGTACCAAACTTCTGATAAAAAATTTGTTGCATTATTACCAGGACCTCCAAAAGAATTACGTCCAATGCTTCAGATTTTGATTGATGAGCATCTAAAACAAAAAGTTGAGGGGGTTTATTTAACAGAGGATATCAAGTTGTTTGGTATTGGGGAAAGTGAGGTTGTGGGTATTATTGATGAGTTTTTAGGGGTGTTTGAAAATATCGAAATTGCTCCTTATGTAGCTGAAGGTTGTACGACAATACGAATAAAAAGCTTTGGCATTAATAAGGAAGAAGCTCATACCAGATTAATTCCTTACAAAAAAAGTTTAGAAAAGTGTTTAGCGCCGTATATTATTGGCAATAATGATAAACAGATTGAGCAATTGGTGTATGAAAACCTTGAAAAATTGGGAGCTACAATAGCTGTTGCTGAATCTTGTACAGGTGGATTGTTAGCAGGTCGACTTATTAATAATAGTGGAATTTCAAGATGGTTAAAAGAAAGTTTTGTAACTTATAGTAATGAAGCAAAGTCTAAATATTTAGGGGTAAGTATTGAGAGTTTGAAAAATTATGGGGCAGTAAGTGAAGAAGTAGCTGAGGAAATGGCTAGAGGCGTTGCTAATGCTACAAATTCGGATATTGGGGTGGCTACAACAGGGATTGCTGGCCCAGATGGGGGTACGGAGGAAAAACCTGTAGGATTAGTGTATATTAGTGTCGCTATTTATGATAAATGTTACACATACAAACGACTTTTTACAGGTGAAAGACAGGAAATTAGACAACATACGGTGCAAACTGCACTATATTATCTATATAAACAGCTAAAAAGATTAGAAAACGAATAATTTGTACAAAAAACTAATGCTTGCTATTATGGACAATATTCGTTATAATTTATCTAAATCTAAGAAAAAATTACAAATTACTAAAGTGAGGTATTTAAAATGGATATTGATGCAAGAAAAGCGTTAGATTCTGCCGTTGCGCAGATTGAAAAGCAATTTGGTAAAGGTTCTATTATGAAACTGGGAGATGCTACAGATACTAATATTTCTACATTTTCATCAGGAGCATTAAGTTTGGATATAGCATTAGGCGCTGGAGGTGTTCCACGTGGTAGAATTATAGAAATTTATGGACCTGAGTCTTCAGGAAAAACAACAGTAACACTTCATATGATAGCTGAAGTTCAAAAAACTGGTGGGGTTGCTGCATTTATTGATGCTGAACACGCCTTAGACCCTGCATATGCAAGAAAACTTGGCGTTGATATTGATGAATTATATGTTTCTCAGCCAGATAATGGTGAGCAAGCGCTTGAAATTGCTGAAACTATGGTTCGTTCTGGGGCAGTAGATTTGGTAGTAGTAGACTCGGTGGCGGCACTTGTTCCACGTGCTGAAATTGAAGGAGATATGGGTGATAGCCATGTTGGTTTACAGGCTCGACTGATGTCGCAAGCGCTTAGAAAATTGACTGGGGTTGTAAATAAATCAAAATGTACAGTGATTTTTATCAACCAGTTACGTGAAAAAGTTGGGGTAATGTTTGGAAGTCCCGAAACTACAACGGGTGGACGTGCTTTGAAATTCTATTCTTCGGTACGTTTAGATATTAGAAAGATAGAAACTTTAAAGCAAAGTAATGAATTTATCGGAAATCGTACACGAATTAAAGTTGTTAAAAATAAAATTGCTCCTCCTTTCCAACAAGCAGAATTTGATATTATGTATGGTGAAGGAATTTCAAGAGAAGGTGACGTACTAGATTTGGCTACAGCTATTGATGTTGTTAATAAAAGTGGAGCATGGTATTCTTATGGAGATGTTAGACTTGGACAAGGTCGTGAAAATGCCAAAAATTACTTAAGAGATAATGGGGCAATGTTGAGTGAGATTGAGTACAAAGTTAGACAGCACTATAACGCAAATGCTGAAGGATATCAAATTATTCAGACAGCTTCAGAAAGTGCAGAAACTGCAACAAATTTAGATGACTAATACAAATTTCCCCTTGAAATATAGGGGAAGGTTTTGAAAGTGGGGGATATATGGAAGATTATAGAAAGGCACGAGAAAAGGCTTTAAATTACATTTCTTATTGTAATCGCACAGAAGCACAAGTTAGAACGAAACTGAAAGAACTGGAATTTGAGTCAGAAATTATTGAGTCTACGATAAATTTCCTTAAAGAGTATGATTATATAAATGATGAAAAATTTACAACTCAATTTGTGGAAAATGGACTCAAGTATAAGGGTAAAAGTAGGCGTAAGTTGCAACAGGAATTATATCAAAAAGGTATTCGTACAAATATTGAAGTTACTGAAGATATTGAAACTGCTGAGAGAGAAACTATATCTAAGCTATTAAATAAATTTAAGTATTCTTCGGAGCTTGATAAAAAGGAGCAAGATAAGATTTTTAGTAAAATTACAAGGAAGGGATTTTCTTATACTCAAATCAAATTAATTATTGAAACTATGGAGTAAAGGAGTAAGTTATGGAGCAATATCGTTTAAAAATCAATGAAATTGACCAGCAAATAATGGCACTTTTTGAACAGCGAATGGAACAGGTGTGTAAAGTTGCACAATATAAAAAGGAAAATAATCTCCCTATTTTTGATAGCACTCGAGAACAGATTGTTATTAATAAAAACTTAGATTTAATTCAAAATGAAAATATAAAACCCTATGCTAAACAATTTATTTTAGATATGATGGAAGTTAGTAAATTATATCAAAAAGTTTCTAATAATATTGACGTTTCAGAGAATGAAAGTTCTGTGCTTCCGTCTAAATATGGTTTGATTGGACATAAATTAGGGCATAGTTTATCACCTGAAATTCATGAAGAGTTTTTTGTTCAACAAAATATTAATGCTGAGTACAATCTTTATGAAGTGCCTAAAAAACAGGTAGCAAATATAGTGAAATCGTTGAAGACCTTAGGTTTTAAAGGGGCTAATGTAACTATTCCATATAAAAATGTAGTTATTCCTCAACTTGATGAAATTTCTACTGAAGCACAAAAAATTGGAGCAGTAAATACTATTCATATTGAAAATGGTTATACTAAAGGTTATAATACGGATTATTATGGATTTGGAAGAATGTTAGAAAAAGAAAAAGTTTGTATTGCTAATAATGTTTTTTACATTTTAGGTGGAGGAGGCTCTGCAAAAGCTGTAATTTGTTATTTAAGGGATAATGGAGCTAAAAAAGTTATACTTGTAACTAGAAATGTAGACAATGCTAAAAAAGAATTTAGTGATATAGAAATTATAGGGTATAGTGGAATTAAAGACGGGTATGCAATTATTAATACTACACCTTTAGGAATGTCTCCAAATGTTGATAGTTCTCCTGTAAATGCTGAAGTGCTGTCAAAATTTGAAGTGGCGATTGATCTTATATATAATCCAGAGCAAACTAAATTTTTAATTATGGCTAAACAACTAGGATTACAAACAATTTCAGGACTTTTTATGTTGGTTGCTCAAGCTATTAAGGCAGAAGAAATTTGGCAAAATAAAACATATACTTTGGAGCAAGAAATAGAGATTTACACTCATGTGAAAAATTATATTTTTGGTAAGCATATTTACTTAATAGGCTTTATGGGTGCTGGTAAAACTAGCGTAGGCCCTGAACTTGCAAAATTGTTAGATATTCCATTTATAGATTGTGATAAAGAAATTGAGAAAGAGGCAGGAAAGTCAATTAGTGAAATTTTTGCCCAAGATGGTGAAACTTATTTTAGAAAATTGGAGCATAATATTTTATTAAAAGCTAGTTCAAAAGATAGAAGTATTATAGCTACAGGTGGTGGGTGCGTGATGTATCCTCCTAGTTTTGATTTTTTAGAAAATAAGCAATGTGTATATTTAGATACAGATTTTGAAACTCTGTACAAACGTGTAAAAGATGATGTTAGTCGTCCTTTGGTGGAAGAAAAAGAGAATATGTATAAACGTTTTCAAGATAGATTGCCAATTTATAAAAAATTAGCTAGAACTACTGTGCATTATAAAAATTTAGCACCTTATGAAATTGCGTATGAAATCAAAAATTTAGTAGGAGGTAAATAATGGAGTACTATATAATTAATGGACCAAACTTAAATTTTTTGGGGATAAGAGAGCCTCAAATTTATGGCACACAAACTTTGCAAACTTTAGAAAAACAATTAAATTTATGGGCTAAGATGAGAAATGTAAATATCACATATTTTCAATCTAATAGTGAAGGCGAAATTATTGATTGTTTACAAGGTTGTTATAATGATAAAGTTGATGGGATTGTTATAAATGCTGGAGCGTATACGCATTATAGTTACGCTATTCGAGACGCAATTGAAAGTATTAATATTCCAACTATCGAGGTGCATCTTTCAAATATTCATAATCGTGAGGAATTTAGACAGAACTCGGTAATTGCACCAGTGTGCATTGGCTCTATTTGTGGACTTGGAATTCAAGGGTATGAATTGGCTCTAAGTTTTCTTCTTCGCCAACCAGAACAAAAAGATTAATTTTTTACCAAATAATGTATAAGGAGTTGTGATTATGGCAAAAATAACGATTATAGGAGCAGGTAGCTGGGGTTTAGCTCTAGGTTTATTACTAAACGAAAAAAATAATGAGGTCACATTGTGGTGTCATAAGCAGGAGGAGCGAGATTATTTATTAACTTACCGAGAAAATAAACGTTGTTTACCAGCAATTAAAATTCCGTTTGATATTCAAATAACATCAGATTTAGAAGAGGCTGTTACTGATAAAGATGTAATTGTAATTGCTATTCCATCAACAGTAATTCGTTCTGTTATGAAGCAGATTAAACCTTATTTAAATGAAAAAACTATAATTGTAAATGTGGCAAAAGGTATAGAAAATGAAACTTTGTTAACGCTATCAAAGGTAATTTCTCAAGAGGTTAATAATGATGTAGTAATTTTATCTGGCCCTAGTCATGCAGAAGAGGTTGCTAGACATATGCCTACTACAGTTGTAGTTAGTAGTGCAAATATGGATAGTGCTATAATAGTGCAAGATTTATTTATGACGGATTATTTTAGAGTTTACACAAATCCTGATTTAATTGGAGTAGAAATTGGTGGGGCATTAAAAAATGTTATTGCAATAGCTGCAGGAGCAATTGATGGATTAGGATATGGTGATAATACAAAAGCTGCTTTAATGACAAGAGGAATAGCCGAAATTTCACGTTTGGGTGTGGCTATGGGTGGTGATATTTCCACACTCTCAGGACTTGCAGGGTTTGGTGATTTGATAGTAACTTGCACAAGTGGGCATAGTAGAAATCGTAGAGTTGGCGAGCTTATTGCACAAGGAATGGAATTAGATGTAGCTATGAAAAAAATTAATATGGTTGTTGAAGGGGTGCAAACTGCAAAGGCAAGTTATCACTTATCAAAGCAATATGATATTGAAATGCCTATAATTGAAGGCATTTACTATGGTTTATTTGAGGGTGCATCGGTTAGAGATGTTATTGAACAATTGATGACTCGAGATAAGAAAATGGAAGGAATTAAATAAACGTTGTCATATATCACCTATTTGTACATATATTTAAAGTGTACCCATACATTTTTAAATATAAGGAGGCACGAGATGGAACACTACGATATATATAGAGATATCTCAGAAAGAACAGCAGGTGATATATACATAGGGGTTGTTGGTCCCGTTAGAACTGGAAAATCAACTTTTATTAAACGTTTTATGGAGGCTCTTGTAATTCCTAATATTCAAAATGAATATAGCAAAGAACGCGCTCAAGATGAACTCCCTCAAAGTGGTGGTGGTAGCATTATCACAACTACAGAACCTAAATTTATCCCAAATGAGGGCGTAAATATTACTATTGGTGGCGACTTCGAAGTTAATGCAAGACTGATTGATTGCGTTGGATATGTAATTCCTGAAGCTGAAGGTTATATGTATAGCGATAACACACCAAGAATGGTTAAAACTCCTTGGTTTACAGAGGAAATTCCATTTACTCAAGCTGCAGAAATTGGAACGAAAAAAGTTTTTAATGACCATTCAACAATTGGTGTTGTAATTACAACTGATGGAAGTGTTACTAATATTCCTAGAAATAGTTATATTGAAGCTGAGGAACGTGCTGTAAATGAGCTTAAAAAACTTGGAAAGCCGTTTGTAGTTGTATATAATACTAAAAAACCATTTGACCAACAAGTAATTGAGGAAACGGCTGAGCTTTCAAAAGCTTATGATGTGCCAGTAGTTCCTATGAACATTGCTCAAATGAAAATTGAAGATATTAACCAAATTTTAGAGAGAGTACTTTATGAGTTCCCTCTTAATGAAATCCAGTTTATGCTTCCTAAATGGGCTGAAACGCTAGACAATGACCACTGGTTAAAGAAAACTTTAATTGGCGCAATTAAAGAATATATTTATCCACTTGAAAATATTAGACAGGTAAAAGATGCGCTTGAGAAGTTTAAAGAGCTTGAGCATATCAAAAATTTATACCTAGAAAAAATTCAGCTTGGAGAAGGTGTGATTAAAGTAGATGTTCATACTGCTGATAATTTATTTTATAATATTCTCTCAGAAACAACAGGCATGGAAATTAATGGTGATCATGAATTGATGGAGTTAATTAAGGAGCTTGCTGTAACTAAGAAAGAGTATGATAAAGTATCTCAAGCTTTATCTGATGTTCGCCGTAAAGGCTACGGGGTAGTTACTCCAATGCTTGAAGAGTTGCAACTTGAAGAGCCTGAAATTGTTAAACAAGGAAATCGTTTTGGAGTAAAACTTCGTGCAAGTGCGCCAAGTTATCATATTATTAAGGCTGACATTCAAACGGAAGTTTCTCCACTTGTAGGAACTGAAAAACAAAGCGAAGATTTAATTAATTATTTAATGAGCGAATTCGACTCTGACCCATTACGTATATGGGAGTCAAATATTTTTGGGCGTTCACTTTATGATATTGTTAATGAAGGATTGCAAAATAAACTATATCGTATGCCAGAAGATGCGCAAGAAAAATTACAAGAAACGTTACAAAAAATTATAAACGAAGGTACGGGTGGATTAATCTGTATTATTCTATAACTAAAAAAGCCTATGTAAAGCATTATTTCATAGGCTTTTTTGTATTTGAAAAACAAGGAATTTTGGCATAAAAAAAGACTTCTATAATTAATATAAAAGTCTTGCTCAATTAGGTGCGTATCATAGCACGCATTTTTTTGAGTATCCGTTTTTCAATTCGAGATACTTGAACTTGAGATATCCCAAGTGTATTTGCGATTTCAGTTTGGGTTCTATCTTCAAAATATCTGTAAGTAATAATATCTTTTTCAACATTATCAAGATTATCAATAAGCTGACTAAGTAAGATATTATCAATCATGTTAGCTTGTTCTTTAGGCGATTGGTCAAGTTTATCTTCGAGTGTAATTGGTTTTCCATCACCTTGATGTATTACGGCGCTCAAAGATTCAATTTCGGTATTTGCTTCAAGTGCAATCGCAATTTCTTCAACTGGCATATCAAGTCCAGCAGCAATTTCGCTAATAGTAGGTTCTCGGTCAAGCTCTATAATTAATTCTTCTTTGATAAGTTTAGCCTTATACGCAATTTCTTTGAGCGAACGACTAACTTTTATCATACCATCATCACGTAAAAAGCGTTTAATTTCGCCAACTATCATAGGAACTGCATAAGTTGAAAATTTTACGTTAAAACTCGAATCAAATTTTTCTATACTTTTAATTAAGCCAATACTACCAATTTGAAAAAGGTCATCTAGCTCATACCCACGGTTGCTAAATCTTTTGACTATGCTCCAAACTAAGCCAATATTTTCCTCAACCAAAGTTTCTTTTGCTTTGTTATCACCTTCTTGCGCTTTGGCAATAAGTTCAAGTGTATGTTCCACCTTTTCACCTCCTCTACCTATGAGATGTTAGAACAATTGTTTTTGCAAGGTAACGGTTGTGCCTTTGCCAAGTTCTGAAAATACCTCTACGTTATCAACGACTGACTCCATAACTGTAAATCCAAGACCAGCTCTATCAGCATCGCCAGCAGTTGTAAATAGTGCAGTGCGAGCCTCATCAATATTTACAATGCCTTGCCCAAAGTCTGTAATCTCAATAATAATGTTAGGTGGTTGTGTTTCTTCTAATTTATATTCACACATAAGATGCACTTGCTTAGTTGGGTCGCTTTCATAGCCATGAATTATTGCATTAGTAACTGCTTCCGAAACTGCCATTTTAATATCATATAATTGGTCAATTGTCGGGTCTAATTGTGCTAAAAATGCACTAACTGTAGCCCTTGCAAATGCTTCATTTTCCGAGTGACTTGTAAATTGAATATTCATCTTGTTTTGGTACATCGCTTTTCCTCATTTCTATTAAAGATTTGCTACTGCAACTGTTTCATCTTTATAAAGTTTCATAAGTTTGTAAATTCCAGACAGTTGTAAAATTTTATCAACTTCAGGTTTTACTTCAACTAACATAACTTTTCCCCCACCGATGATTGTGCTTCTATATCTTCCCATCAGCATTCCAATTCCAGAGCTATCCATAAAAGTTACATCTTTAAAGTCAAATAAAATATGTCTAACACGGTGCTTTTGATACAGCTGGTCAACTGTTTCTTTAATCAATGTTGAAGAATGATGGTCAATTTCCCCATCTAATCTAACCACTAATATATTATTTTGTACTTCTGTTTTAATTTTCATTATGATAACCCCTTTACTAAAAGTTAATAAATATAGGATAAACTATTTTACAAATATTGTCAATTACTTTAAGTTAATATTTTTAAATTAAATAAAAAAATTGCTCTAATTAGAGCAATTTTTAGTGGAATACTATTAAATTTTGGGTTATTTACGCTTCTTTTTATTAGCAACTTCAATATTAATTTTACGACCTTTAAACTTTTGTTTGCTTAAAGAGTAAATTAATTCTTCTGTATGATGACCTGGAATTTCAAAGAATGAGAATTTTTCTAACATATCAATTTTCCCAATTTCTTTACCAGTAATTGAAGTATTACCAACAATTAGCTTAATTAATTGGGCACTTTGTAACTTATCTTTCATTCCAAGATTAATAAATAAACGGATATGATTTTTATCAGAGAATTGACGGTCACTATTATTTCTACCACTCATCTCAAGGTCTTCAGTTTTTAGGCTATCATTAGAACCAATTACTAATTCATCAATTGAATGACAAAGGAAAGCGCTAGCCACTTGAAGTGGAGTTAAATCAGGTTGTTCTTTAAGAATTTCTTCAATGTAAGGTATATATTGATTGATTTTTTCATCTTGTAAATCCACTTTAATATCATTAATAATATTTTGGATTTTATTTTCTTTAATCATCTCAATAGATGGTGGGGACATACGTTCAATAGTACATTTTGTATAACGTTGAATATTTTTTAACTTATAGATTTCTTTTCCAGATATAAAACTATACGCCACCCCTTTTCTGTTTGCACGACCAGTACGCCCAATACGGTGAACATAATATTCTTCATCTAATGGTAAATCATAATTAAATACAGCATCAACATCATCAACATCAATTCCACGAGCAGCTACATCAGTGGCAATAAGGATATCTACAATACCTTTTCTAAATTTGCCCATAACACTATCACGGTGGCTTTGTTTCATGTCCCCGTGTAAAGCTTCAACTCTGTATCCTCTACTAATTAATTCTTTACATAAATCATCAACACGTTTTTTAGTATTACAGAAGATAACCATTAGTTTAAATTGATTAACATCTATTAAACGTGATAAAACTTCTGTTTTACGTTTTTCATATACTTCTAAATAAAATTGCTCTATAGTTGGAACAGTAATAACTTTAGAAGTTGTATTAATTTTTACTACATCACTTTGATACTTATTTGCGATATCTAAAATCGCTTTAGGCAAGGTAGCTGAGAATAAAACAAACTGTCTTTCATCTGATACATTTTCTAGGATAATATCAATATCTTCTCTAAAGCCCATGTTTAACATTTCATCAGCTTCATCAAGAACTACCATATTTAAATCTTGTAATTTAAGAGTACGTCTTCTTAAATGGTCCATAACACGACCTGGAGTTCCTACAATAATTTGTGGTTTTTTACGTAAACCTGCAATTTGTTTATCAATAGACTCTCCACCGTAAATAGGTAAAATTTTGATACCTTCTTTGTAACGACAAAGTTTTTGTAATTCTTGTGAAATCTGTAAAGCAAGCTCTCTTGTTGGACACAAAATAAGAACTTGTACATGTTTTTCATCTGGGTCAATATTTTCAATAGCTGGAATACCAAAAGCACAAGTTTTTCCTGTACCTGTTGGAGCTTGAGCTATAATATCTTTTCCTTCTAATATAGGAACAATTGCCATACTTTGAACTGGAGTTGCTGTTTCAAATCCCATTTCCTTAATGGCTCTTTTCATTTCATTAGTTAATTCTAGGTCTTCAAATAATTTATTTTCGATAATTCTTACCTCTACAATCTATTAGTTTCTATAATTTTTTACGGCACTATATAAAATGGATTTTTAACCTATTATTATGAATAATTTTGCATAGATTAAAAATCACATAGCGTATTTTAATACTTAGGTAGATAAATTTTCACATAGGGTCAGACAAAATACTATCATATTTAGCATCAAATAACAAGCATTTTATTTACCACTAATCCATTAATTTTTCAACTTGATATTGAATGCCTTTAGTATCAACGCTTATACTTTCAATAACAACATCATTTAATGGTTTGTCTGAGATATCTACTTCTACATCATTAATTAATTTATAAATATTTTCTCCAGAAATTACCTTTCCAAACCCAGCATATGCCCCATCTAAAAATGAAGCCTCACCAGTTACTATAAAAAATTGGCTTCCTGCAGAGTCATTGTTAGAAGAACGTGCCATAGACAGTACCCCTACATCATGAGATAATGTATTTTGAGTATATCCATTTGTTGCAAATTCGCCAACAATTCTATACCCAGGACCACCAGTTCCTACACCGTTTGGATCTCCACCTTGTATAACAAAATCTTGATCTACACGGTGAATTATAAGACCATCATAAAAGTTAGAATTTGCGAGTTCAATAAAGTTTGCCACAGTATTTGGAGCTATATCAGGATAAAGTTCAGCTTCCATTTCTCCAAAATCTTTAATTACAATTGTAGCAATAGGGTTATTTTCTGATTGAACTGAAGCTTTTTGAGTATCGTTAGCTGGTGGATTTTCAATTGCAACATCATCATCAGAACACCCTGTTAAAAGGAAGCTGTTTAAGCCTAATATTATAAGTAATAATTTTGTATGTTTTTTTAGATTTTTCATTTCGTCCCTCACTTAGTTTTTATCGTATTAATTAAAGTATCACCATACTTTTAAAAGTTTAAACACAAAATAAAATAATTTTTTATCTACCTTGTTAAAGCATACATTAATAATGAAGAAAGTCAATAGTTTTTATTAGAAAAGGTGAATACTTTTATTTACAAGAGTACTAATAAAATATAGAAATTATATAAAATTATTAGTTAAATATAAAATAAAATGAGGTATATGTGATGTTATTTTATACAAAATATCTATAGTTATAAGAAAAATACTTTATAAGTCAACATATTAAACGAAAAAATTGCATATGCATTATTCCGAAAAAAATTAGTTTTTATAATGTATATGCTATACTTTATAAAAATTTATTGAAAAGAGGTCAGATTATGTTTTTTCGAGAAACTAAACAAATTATTACGAAATATGAACAACCGTACAAAATTGCTATTTTGGATATTGAAACTACAGGCTTAATTCCTACCACTAGTGAGATGGTAGCTTTTGGAGTAGCGATTATTGAGCAAAATAAAACAACTATTTTTCAAGCTATTGTTGAGGATAAGGACGAGGAGGAGCAACTTCTTAAACAGTTGTTGATTATTTTAGAGCCATGTCAAATTTTATTTTCATATAACGGAAGTCGATTTGATATACCTTATTTAAAAGGAAGATTGTCATATCACAAATTAGAATTTAACGAGAAAATTAAGTTGATAGACATAAAAAATATTTCATTTATTAACTTTTGGATAAAAAATAAATTTACTCGTGCAAACATTGAAGATGAGTTGAATTTTAGTAGAGAGCTTACAATTACTGGAAAAGAACTCGCTAAAATTATTAAAATATATATTCAAAAAAATTTTTCTAAAGAAGGTGTATATTTTGAAGTGATTTTGGGTCATAATTTAGAAGAGGTAAAAAGTTGTATAGTGATGTTTGAATATTTGCAGATGGTGCAAGGTCTGAAGTGGAAAAATTTTTTAGAGTGTAAGAGGAGTGAGCAAGCTTTAGTTTTAAAATTTAAGGGGCAAAATTCTGAATTAAAATTTGAGAGAAATGGTATTAAATTTATTGCGTGTGGTCAAACTATAGAGGTAATTATTCCTGTTGAATATTTGGAGTTAAAAAAGTTTTTAGAGCCCCATAAAGATTATTTTTATATAGAAGAATTTAATCAGATAATTCATAAATCTTTGGCGAATTTTATTCCGTCTTCTCAAAAAAAGCGTGTAAAAAAAGAAGCTTGTTTTATAACTCAAACAAACTTCTTTATACGTGTCTATTGTAAGGAATATTTGGAACTTTGGTTTAATGATGCCAAAGAACCTTTTGTGATATATGATACAGAACCTCAAGTTGTATGGAACTCTATTAAAGTATTGTTATAAGTAAATTATTTTTTCTTATAAAAAAAGATTTTACAAGGATCAAATCTATATTGTTGAGGAGTAATAATTTGTTCTGTACTTCCTACAAAAAGAACCCCATTAGGAGCAAGTGACTGGCTAAATTTGTGATAAATTGAGTCCTTTGCTTCTTCGGTAAAATAAATTAATACGTTTCTACAAACGATGATGTCCACATTTTTTGGATAAGCATCTTTAAGTAAATTGTGTTGTTTAAATTCAATACATTGCTTAATTTCTTGAGAAATATGATATAAATTTCCGTTCTTCTTAAAGTATTTATCACGGTAACCATGAGGTAAATTAAGAATTTGCTTCTCTGGATAAACTCCCATTCTAGCTTTTGCTAATATTTCAACATCAAGGTCAGTCGCAATAATTTTAAATCTATTAGTTGGCAAATGAGCTGATAACATCATTGCTAAAGAATACGGTTCATCTCCAGTTGAACAAGCTGCACTCCATACCGTAAGTGTTTTTCCACTTTGTATCATCTCAGGTAAGATACTTTTTTCGAGCGTTTGCCATTGAGTTGGATTTCTGAAAAACTCCGAAACGTTAATTGTAACGTAGCTTAAAAATTTGTTAAGGGCTGCTTTATCACGAGATAACAATGATAAATAATCTGCATAATCTTTGCAGTTGTGTTTTTTAATGTTTGTGTCGATACGTCTTTTCATTTGCGCTTCTTTGTATGATGCTAAGTCCAAAGCAGTTAGCTTAAAAACTCCATCAATAAATTGTGTGTAGGTCATAATCACATGTTGCCAAAATGCAAATCAATTGGCAACTCCCTCCTTTTTAAATGATTTAATTAAATTTTAATTGGATAGTATGTGCAACTTCTTCAATTATATGGTGTGGAGTTGATGCTCCTGCTGTAATCCCAACGCACTCAACATCTTTTAGTAAGTCTATATCTAATTCTTGAATATGTTGAATGCAAACAGTATTATTACATTGAGATTTACAAATTTCATATAATTTTTGTGTGTTTGAGCTGTAGGGACTTCCTATTACTATCATAAAGTCAACTTTTCTAGCAATTTTATCTGCCTCTACTTGTCGTTGAGAAGTTGCATCACAAATTGTATTTACAAACTTATACTTAATGTTATTTTTATCTAAATCTCTAATAACATCTTCAACTATATTTATTTTATAAGTTGTTTGTGCAACTACAAAATATTCTCTATCAGTTGATAATTTTGGAAGTTCGCTATTATCTTTTACTATGATACAGCTATTATTTGCCCAGCCATTAATCCCAATAATTTCGGGGTGAGACTTATCTCCTATTAAAATAATAGTTTTATTTTCATCAGTGTGCTTTTTTACAAGTCGATGAATTTTTTTTACATATGGGCAAGTCGTATCTACAATATGAATTTCTCTTTCTTTGGCATCAGTATAAACTTCAGGCACAACCCCATGACAACGAACTATTAATCGCTGGCATTCTTTAACATCACTGATATTTTCTATAGAATGTATCCCATGTTCTTTTAATTCATTAGTAACAGTTTCATTGTGGATAATAGGTCCTAAAGTGTAAGTGTGGGTTTGGCCCTTTTGTCCATAGGCAAGCTTAACTGCTCTTTCTACTCCAAAACAAAACCCAGCACTTTTTGCAATTTTTATTTTCATAATGCTACCTTACTTGTTAATAGATTTTTGATATTTTCAATGATATCAGCGATTTCTTTGTTAGTTGTATCAATTTCAATAGCGTCATCAGATTTTTTTAATGGTGAGTTTTCACGTTCACAATCTTTTTTATCACGGTCTTGAATTTCTACTAATACTTCTTCCAAACTCTGGTTAATTCCCTTACTTTGTTGCTCTTCAAATCGGCGTTTTGCTCGTTCCATAGCCGAGGCTGTTAAAAATATTTTGAGTTTTGCTTGAGGTAAAACTACAGTTCCAATATCACGTCCGTCCATAATTACATTTTGAGTTTTTGAAAGTTCTCTTTGCATATTTACTAATTGGTGACGCACATAACTATAGGCGGCCACCGTAGAAGCTCCCTTTGCTACTTCGACAGTTCTTATCGTAGCAGTTACATCAACTTTGTTTAGAAAAATTCTTTGTTCTTGATTTTGATAAGAAATTTCTATAGATATTCGGTGCAATGCTTTCTCTACATCACTTTTTATTGTCAAATCTATATCATTTTCCAAACAATAAAAAGCTACTGTACGATACATTGCACCAGTGTCAATATATACCCACCCCAAATCTTTAGCTAGCTGTTTAGCTATTGTACTTTTTCCTGCTCCTGCAGGGCCATCTATAGCAATTGCGTTGTACATTTTTATGCCTCCATTTAATCACATTTATCTAGTTGATTTGATAAATTATAAGCATCTTTAGTATCATCATAAACTTCATACTCAAGCCAAATATTCTCAAGTTCTTCAAGATTGCTTGCTAATTTATCTTTCTTTTTTAGACTAAGAGCTACTATTATTGCGTTAATTATACTAAGTGGAGCAACTAATGAATCTACAAATGATACCATTTCACTACGACCCAACAGTAATTGATTGAACACTGTGTGGATATAAGAGGGCATGACAAGTTGATAGTGCAAAGTGAGCAATACTTCAGTTTAATTGGCTCAGGGTGAAGTGTCAGAACACTTCATTGACAAATCTCAGGCTGCCCTTTTATTAATCATCAGCAAAAGTTTCCTTGCCTGCATGTATTATTAATGAAAAGGAGATCAGGATAATATAATGGAGTGAGCTAAGCTGCATACATCTTTATCTGTAGTGATTGAGAAATGGTCCTCTTGCGTTAAAGTAAGCCTGTCAGAATTGTTAAGCATCAAAGTCTTGTAATCGAGGCAAAATGACAGTAAGGATTTTTTCCTTCTGCCGTGTAACTGTCTTTGGCCAGTGAATCTTGACAGTTTTTGATTTTTTAGGTTTTATCTTTGAACGGAGAGTAAATTAGCTAAAACAATATACAAGTGGACATGTAAGTTGGACTTGCCCATTGAGGTAACAATGTAACTCACTTTTTTTCCTGCAGTCCAGATTTCAGCAAGCGTATGAATACAGTAAATGTTCTGTTCTTCTATGTGGAGAGGCTTAGGGAGCTGCCTGGGATAGCATGAAAGGGAGAAACAGCTGCTTTTATCCACAAGAGCCTGCGACATGCAGGAGGACTTTTTTTTCGTGGTGCCTGGTTGCCTGCCACTGCAGCTCCGAGCACGGAGTGGATGAGGGGTCTGAGGAAGCCAGGAGGGGCGCTATGAGTCTGACTGAATAATCTCAGCATATGAGGGCAGCAGGGCGGAACTCTTATCATACATGTAAAGTTTCATGCAGATTGGACAATGTACAGTGGAGTTATAAGCATTTGATTTTTCTTGGCGAAACGCTCAAAATGGCGGCCCCGCCACGCCCACACCGTAACTCTAATCAGAAAGATTTTAATAACTTTTGATCCCAAAGGGGTCAAGAGCACTCCCAGCGATTTTCATGAGGATACGATAAAATCCCTAGGAGGAGTTCGTTAAATTCCGATGCCTGAAATCGCCAAAAATGGCCATTTTTTGAAACTTCAACGCGAAATAGCTGGCTTCCTGTTGATCTGACAAAGAAGTCCAAGCGCGCAAATCTGATCGTCTTGGCATGCTCTACATGCCTACCAAATTTCGTATGAATCGGTCAAACCACTGATTTTTCATGAATTTTTAACCACTTCTAGGGGGCGCTGTGGAGCCGTTTGGCCCCGCCCA
>LNZR01000064.1 GCA_002007365.1 Epulopiscium sp. Nele67-Bin005
CAGTTGCAGGTCTGGAATCATCTTTCAGTGATCCCAACTCACTTTCGCACTGCGAAGTTTTCAGTTTGCATCTCTAAATCTGAGGAAATAGAAGGTCTTTCACTGTACACTGTATATGTGACCAATAAAGTACCTTTACCTTAACTGTATAAAAACAGTATTCATGATATGGACTCATAACTCACTGAACATTTTACTTCAAAAAGGATGTTTACACATGTGGCCAGCTGGGGGAGGTGAGAAAGCGAGCACCCAGACTGCACTGAGAACTGGATTGGACTGAATTGTGAATAACCTGCACTGAAACTATACACACTGTCATACCCACAGACTAGTTTATTGACAGTGGTAAGAGTGTCCATTGAAACTTTACTTCATATTCCTTTTTTTTTTCAAATTATAGCAAAGCACTTATCCCATTGAATTATTTCAATTTTCCACTTGTGTGTTTCTTTGTGTATTTATGTTTTAGGCCATAATAGTTATAATATCCTTGAAAACCTCTTCACACTGTGCATACACTTCGTGTGCGCAGTGTGTATGTGTTTATATTATACAATACTTGTGAACCAGTGACAAAAAAAAAAAAAAACTGCATACATTTTATTATTATACACAAGCTTCTGTATGTGTCCACTGCCAATTGTAGTTGCTACTCATACAAAAAAAAAAAAAACATTTTTCTTATGAAAATGGAATATCATATAGAGAAAATTAATGCAGAATACATATCATATGGAACTTAATTAACATGATTATATGCATTAAAACATCTGTGCACACATTTGCACATTTAAATAGTACAATTAAATAAGTGAGTATTTTTTAAAGTATATGTTTCACTTCAGAGAGCATTAACTACAGAAAAGAAACAACTGCTTAGAATGTCACTGTCAAATGTTAGTGAAAACAGCATTTTCTTCCATTTGGTCCACAATCTACCTCTGAAAAAATATCAAAACAATGTAAGAATAATTCTCTCTATACAGCTAGATTTTCGGGATACAATAAGACCAAAACTGGAATTGCAGCATGCAGGCAATATAATAAAAATCATGAAAGGGACATAACTTCAATTTTGAGGAGCATTTAATTGGTGACATTGCGTTGCAGAAAACTAATTGTTCATTACCTAATGAAACAATTGAAGCTTGCAAAGAAAGTCATGCTATTTTGTTAGGAGCAGTAGGAGGTGCAGTTGGTACAGACCGTTGGAAAGATCACCCAACAGGGGATAGACCTGAAAAAGGGTTGCTTAGAATTCGTGAACAGTTAGGGCTATATTGCAACTTGAGACCAGCAATTTTATATCCTCAATTAAAAAGTGCTTCACCACTTAGAGCAGATTTGGTAAAAGATGGACTTGATATTATTATTGTACGAGAGTTAACAAGTGGTATTTATTTTGGAAAAAAATCTCGTGTTAATGGAGATTGTGATGAAACTACTTTTGCAACTGATGAACTTTACTACAATAAAAAGGAAATAACTCGTATATTAGAAGACGGATTTAATGTGGCGATGAAGAGAAATAAGTACGTTACAATCGTTGATAAAGCTAATGTTTTGGAAACTTCAAAGTTGTGGAGAGAAATAGCAGAGGAGGTAGCAAATAAATTTCCAGAAATTACTTATAAATTTATGTATGTTGACAATGCTGCCATGCAATTGATCGTAAATCCAACCCAATTTGATGTAATAATTACTACAAATATGTTTGGAGATATTTTATCTGATGAGGCTAGTGTTTTAACTGGTTCGATTGGTATGCTACCTTCGGCAAGCCTTGGAAATACAACACTTGGGTTATATGAACCAAGTCATGGAAGCGCTCCAGATATAGCAGGTTGTGATATTGCAAATCCTTTAGCAACAATTTTATCTGTAGCTATGATGTTGCGCCATTCTCTAAATTTGGAGGCTGAAGCAAAATCTATAGAAAATGCTGTAGGAGCTGTTTTGGATTGTAACTATCGCACAAAAGATATCTTTGAAGAAGGAAAAATTTTGGTAGGAACTAACGAAATGTCAAATCTTGTTATAAAAGAGTTAAAATAAGGCTATACTCTTAGATAGCAAATAAGGAACGATTAATTTTTAAGGAAAGAGAGTATGTTTTACGCCTTAAGATTTATGAGTTATAGGTGAATTTTTATTAATAAGAATACTATAGCTCTTTTAATAATAAAGTATAGATAGTCTAAAAATTTTTGATATATAAGGAGCAAATTATGAGTGAACAAATTATTTATTTAAATGGAGAATACGTACCAAAAAGCCAAGCAACAGTTTCAGTTTTTGATCATGGTTTACTTTATGGAGATGGAGTTTTTGAAGGAATTCGTGCGTACAACGGTAGAATTTTTAAGTGTGATGAGCATGTTGACCGTCTGTTTGATGCTGCAAGAGTAATTATGCTTGAGATGCCTCTAACTAAAGATGAATTTAAAGAGGTGTTAGTTCAAACTTGTAAAAAGAATAATATTGTAGATGGGTATATCAGACTTGTAGTAACTCGTGGGACTGGAGATTTGGGAATTAGCCCTACAAAATGTCCAAAACCTACTGTTTTTTGCATTGCAGGAACAATTAATATTTATCCACCTGAAATGTATGAAACAGGTATGCCAATTATTACAGCTGCCCAAAGAAGAAATAAGGCAACAATTGTTGATCCTCAAATTAAATCTCTTAACTATTTAAATAATATTTTGGCAAAAATCGAGGCAAATCAAGCAGGAGTTCCAGAAGCATTAATGTTAAATCATGATGGAATTGTGGCAGAATGTACTGGTGACAATGTTTTTGTTATCAAAAAAGGTATCATTTATACACCTCCAATTCATGTTGGTATTTTGGACGGAATTACTAGAAATACAGTGATTGAGCTTGCTCGTGAGATGGGGTATACAGTTATTGAAAGAGAATTTACTTTGTTCAATGTTTATACTGCTGATGAACTTTTCTTGACTGGAACAGCTGCCGAAGTTATCGCTGTAACAAGCGTTGATGAGCGCATTATTAATGATGGAACTGTTGGCCCAATTACTCAAAAAATGTTAGTAGCATTCCAAAAATATGCTCGTGAAAATGGATTGCAAATATGAGAAGTAACGCTGTAAAACAAGGACTCGCAAAAGCACCTCATCGCTCTTTATTCAAGGGCATGGGGTATATTGATGAAGAGATTGCTAAACCCTTAATTGGGATTGTGAGTGCCAAAAGTGAAATTGTACCTGGGCATATGTTTTTGGATAAAATAACTGAGGCTGTAAAAACTGGTGTAAGAATTGCAGGGGGTACACCTATTGAAATTCCTGCAATTGGAGTGTGTGATGGGATTGCAATGGGGCATGAAGGTATGAGATATTCATTAGTAACTAGGGAGCTTATCGCTGATTCTATTGAGTGTATGGCGATGGCGCACAGTTTTGATGCTTTAGTTTTAGTGCCAAATTGTGACAAAATCGTTCCGGGAATGATTATGGGAGCTGCTAGGTTGAATTTACCAACAACTTTGGTTAGTGGTGGCCCTATGCTTGCAGGCAAAATTGGAGATAAAAACGTGAGTTTATCACTGATTTTTGAGGCTGTTGGTAAGGTGCAATCTGGTGAAATGACTGAAGAAGAGCTTTTGGAATATGAAGAAAAAACTTGTCCTAGTTGTGGCTCATGCTCTGGAATGTTTACGGCTAATAGTATGAATTGTATGAGTGAAGTTTTGGGAATTGCGCTTCCGAATAATGGGGCTATTCCAGCAGTTTATTCAGAACGCATAAGATTGGCTAAATATACAGGAATGGCAATTATGAAAATGTTTGAAGAAAATATTTGTATTAGAGATATTTTAACAGAACAGGCGTTTTATAATGCGTTAACTGTAGATATGGCTTTGGGTTGTAGCACAAATACGATGTTACATTTGCCAGCTATTGCACACGAAGCAGGAGTTACTATAAATCTTGAATTAGCTAACAAAATCAGTGAGAAAACACCGAATTTATGTAAACTTGCTCCTGCTGGGCCTCATCATATGGAGGATTTATATTTGGCAGGGGGTGTACCTGTAGTAATGAAAGAGTTAACACATAAAAATTTATTGCATACTGATTTACTTACAATTACGGGGCAAACGATAGCTAAAAACTTGGAATTAATTGTGAATAAAAATACACAAGTAATTCGCCCTATAGATAATCCATATAGCACAACTGGAGGAATTGCCGTTTTAAAAGGAAATTTAGCACCTGATGGTTGTGTTGTAAAACGTTCTGCTGTGGCTGAAGAAATGCTTGTACACACTGGAAATGCTAAAGTTTTTGATTGTGAAGAAGAAGCCAGTGAAGCCATTTTAAATGGAAAAATTGAAAAAGGTGATGTGTTAGTAATAAGGTATGAAGGACCTAAAGGTGGGCCTGGAATGCGAGAAATGTTATCACCAACGGCCACCCTTGCAGGAATGGGGTTAGATAAAGATGTGGCTCTAATTACAGATGGAAGGTTTTCGGGTGCAACTCGTGGAGCATCAATTGGACACGTTTCACCAGAAGCGGCAGAAGGTGGACTCATTGCTTTTGTAGAAAATGGAGACCAAATTTCAATTAATATGCACAAATGTAAAATTGAACTTCTTGTCGATAAAATGGAAATTGAAAAACGCAAAATAGGCTGGCAACCTAAAGAGCCAAAAGTAAAAAATGGTTATCTTACAAGGTATTCTAAGCTAGTATCTTCAGCGAGTACAGGTGCAGTATTTAAAATATAGATTGTGGTTTAAGTTTTTAGCCAAGAAATATAGTGAGGAAGTGAAAATTTATGCAGTATAATGGAGCGAAAATTTTAATGGAATGTTTGTTGGAACAGGGGGTAGACACAGTTTTTGGTTATCCTGGAGGAGCAGTATTAAATATTTATGATGAATTGTATCATTATCAAGATAAAATTACTCATATTTTAACTGCCCATGAACAAGGAGCATCTCATGCAGCCGATGGTTATGCACGTGCTACAGGAAAGGTTGGAGTGTGTATCTCAACTTCAGGGCCTGGAGCTACAAACTTAGTAACTGGAATTGCTACGGCGTATATGGACTCTGTTCCGATGGTTGCAATTACTGGAAATGTTGGGACTGCACTTCTTGGAAAAGATAGTTTTCAAGAGATTGATATTTTGAGTGTAACTATGCCAATTACAAAGCACAATTATATTGTAAAAGATGTTAATAAACTTGCCGATGTAATTAGAGAAGCATTTTTTATTGCTCAATCTGGAAGACCTGGCCCAGTTTTGATTGATATTCCAAAGGATATTACTGTTAATCAGGCTGATTATGAAGTACAAATTCCAAAAGTAATTGAGTGTGAAAATTTGATTGATGATACAAATTTAGAGACTGTAAAAAATCTGATTATTGAAAGTCAACAGCCGTTTATTTTTGCTGGAGGAGGAATTATTTCTAGTGGTGCAAGCAATCAATTATTAGAATTTGCACAATTAATTGATGCTCCTGTTGCAAATTCGTTGATGGGTACAGGCTGTTTTTCTCATAAACACAAGCTTTCTACGGGGCTTATGGGTATGCATGGAAGTGTTGCTTCTAATGAGTGTTGCTTGAACTGTGATTTATTAATTGTTATAGGAGCAAGATTTAGCGATAGAGTAACAAGTAGTATTGCTCAATTTGCACCTAAGGCTAAAATTATTCATATTGATATAGATGCAGCTGAAATTGGAAAGAATGTTAAAGTTTTTGAAAGCATAGTTGGTGATGCAAAAATTATTTTGTCAAAGTTAATTGCACAGCTACCTCAAAAAACTAATGATGAATGGATTAAGCAAGTTGTAGAGTGGAAGAAAATTACTCCTCCTAAATCTAAACATGGCGATAAAATTCCACCTCAAGACATAATGGAAACTATAGAAAAATTGTCAAATGGTGAAGCAATTATTACTACTGAAGTTGGTCAACACCAAATTTGGGCAGCCCAATATTTTAATTACACACACCCTAGAACTTTTATTTCTTCTGGTGGCCTTGGTACTATGGGCTTTGGAACAGGAGCAAGCATAGGCGCACAAATTGGCGAACAAAATAAACCAGTTGTTCATATTGCTGGTGACGGGTCTTTTCGTATGAATTGTAACGAACTTGCAACGATTGCATATTATAACATACCAGTAATTATTATACTTATGGATAACGAAGTGCTGGGAATGGTGCGTCAGTGGCAAACAACTTTTTATGGAAAGAGATATTCTCATACAACTTTAAATCGTGGTCCGAATTTTGTAAAATTAGCAGAAGCCTATGATATTAAGGCGTATGATGTATCCAAAATAGAAGATTTTGAAAAAGCTTTTGAGGAGGCACTTTTAATGAAGCAACCAGTATTTATTCATGCTAGGTTAAACCCTGATGAAAGAGTATTACCAATGGTTGCACCAAATGCTTCTTATAAAGAAATGATAATAGAATAAGGCTATAATTTTGTAACAAAACTAGCCTAAAAACATATACTATTATTATATTTAAAATACAGTTTAATAATGAGGTAGGGTGTAATTTGCCAATAGAACTTAACGAAAGATTGCCCTACTTATTGCCCAAAGTAGAAGTTATGGAAAAGACCTAGTTTTCATGATTTAATTTAACTCTGATTATATGGCTACCTCATTTTCAATATATATATTAAAAATCCTATGTTGTTATATATATAATTTATGAACAATAATTATGACAACAATTTTAAAAAAGCAAAGTCATTTTTGTAGAAGTGGCTTTGCTTTTTTGCGTACAACAATATTTTATGAGGATTTCAGCGTATTTCCAAAAAACTCAAATCCAAAAATCGTGAAGATGGTACTTTTTTGTCATATGGAAATGTTTTAGCCATAACTATATCCCTAATCCTATAATAAAATTCCAAAAAGTTAGCCATACTAAAATTAAAAAGGGTGATGGTGTGTGAAGGAACTTTTTGAAATGTCATGGAGAAGCCTACTTTCTATTGTATCATTGTTTATTGTAACAAAAATAGTGGGCCGTAAAGAATTATCTCAAATGACTATTTTTGATTACATTACAGGAATTTGTATTGGCTCAATTGCTGCCCAACTAGCCGTAGAGGTTGATGACCCGTGGCATGAATGTTTATTAGTAATGGGGATTTTTGGAGGAGTTCACTATTTAATTAATTTAGTAACTTTAAAAAGTTTGTTTGCTAGAAAATTTATAGATGGGTGTCCTATTGTTTTGATGCAGGACGGCAAAATTAGTGCCAAAAATTTGCGACGGTCTAAGTGTGATGTAAATATGTTTTTGGAGGCTTGTAGGTTGGAAGGGTACTATGATTTAGCTAACATTCATGTTGCTATAATGGAAAGTAGTGGAAAAATTAGTTTTTTATCAACTGAGGAAGCTAACCAAAATAAAACTTTAGTTGCCAATGTAGTTATTGATGGTCATATTATGAAAAATAATTTGAAGGCTATTAAAAAAGATGAACAGTGGCTACTAAAAAAGATGCAACTACAAACAGTCCATGATGTAAAAGGAATGTTACTCGTTACTTGTGATGCTAAGGAGCAAATTGTAATTTATAATAAGAATGAAAAAGATATTGACATTACTCATTGTTTGGAATAAAACTAAAGCACTTAGGACTTTCCCCAAGTGCTTTTTGTTATTGTTCTGATTTCTTCTAAATAAGTTTCTGAAATCAAATGAAGTATTTGAGTTATGATGTGCTGTAATGACAAATGTTTTATCAGTTTCAACAGTTGCAGATTTTGTAGCAATTAAATTTTTACCAGTCCCTTTGATACCTGTAATGTGGTCTTCGTTTGTAGGGTCAAATCCTGTACCAATTGTTGTAAAATATGCCTTAAAATTTTGGTATTGCGTGTTGTATCCCAAAGTGTTAAGTGCGTTTTGCACAAATTCAAGAGCTTGTGTTTCTCCAAGGGGTATCAATAACTCTAGGTGATGATACAATTTCCAAAATATTATTTTCAATGTTTGATACATCAGCAAAAACTGAGATAGCACTTGTTCCATCAAAGGCAATAGTTTCAGTTGATTTGTATCCTGCGAAAGATAAAACTAAACCTATCCCTCCAATTAGAAGTAATTTTTTGAGTTTCATTATGAAACCTCCTTAATTTAAATATTGTATATGGATTATTGCCATAAAAATTATAGTCTAAACACTTTTTGTAAAAAATTTTTACATAAAAAAACCTTCCTTATTATGTAATAAGAAAGGTTTTTTTTATTTATTGTGGAAAAGGCGTTTTTGAAAGTTGTACAGTAATATCAACATTATCTGTTAAGCTACCAATTGTATAAAATGTATTCTCCTCAAGAATATACGATTTTGTAAGTGAATCTCCTCTGAACATAGGTATTTCCTCAATCAATTGATTATGAGAACTCCTTAAAAATACAGATTGATTACCCCATTCTTCTTCAAGATTAATAATTGTAAGTTGTGCATATGGATATTCACTAGGTTGATGCCAACTAATTACTTCATCAGAAAATAAAAATGGTGTAGTGTCAATTGTAATAATTGGGTCTGATATTAAAGATTGTGGTTTAGCTTCAAAAATTTCAACGCTTGCCAAAGCATTGCGAGTGCCATCTGGTGTTGTAGAATGAATTTCATATATAGCATTATCATCTAATTGATAAGTTTTTGAAAAATTATCATTAGGTTGAATTTTAAATTTATCAATCACAACATTATTTGTATCTTTTATATAGATTGCAATTGGTTGATAATCATTGTTTTCAATATGAACTGTAGCATAATTAAACTCTGTTGGTTGTAGCCATTGAGTCTGCATATTTTCAAGTGGAGTTGGCTCTAAAATGGTAGGTAACATAGTTAAATCAACCTCTTCATATTTGCCAGCTTCAACCCTAATACTTGCATTATACAAACCGTTTGAAGAAGTTGCTTGTACTTTATAATTAGAATTTGGGGTAGTGGGATATATTTTTTCAATCTTATCATTATTAACGTCTAATACAAAAGTATCTACAACGATATCATTATCAGTAATAGTTAATGTAAGTGGTTTAGTAGGACTTCTATTGTCAGCATAGATTGTAATAAAATCAAATCCTTCTAGGTGTTCCCAAGAAATAATTTCATTAGTAAGACTAGCCCCCTGTATAATTGGTTTGGAATTTAATAGAGATGTAATAGGAGCATTTTCTTTAGCATTAGTGTAAATAGCATTTGAATGATAGCTAGCAAAAGATAAAAGTAGACTTACTCCTCCTACTAAAAATGATTTTTTATTTATCATATAATTTCTCCTGTATTAATTATATATTGCCTTCCTTATTATGTAATAAGAAAGGCAAATGGGAAAGGGTTACTTCTTAAAGTGGGTCTGTGCCTATTCTTACACTAGCCGTAGCATTTTTTACACCACTAGGTGTAGTAGAACTAATAGCATAGTCATTTCTACTACTAGTAGTCAGATCACTATAAGTTTTTGTAGCCGTCTTACCAGCTGCAACAGTAAATGTATCAAAAGTTTTACCGTTATTATCTTTTAGGTATATTGTAATTGGTTCTGAACCTTTTAGGTTGTCAATATAAACTCGTGCATAAGTATAACCAGGAGTTTGTTCCCAAGTCGTATCTGAACTTCCAAGAGAAACGTTACTTAATTTTAAAATGTCTGCTATTGTAGCAATCCCATAGTCATCTGTTACTACAACTTCCTCTGTTACATTGTTTGGTGTGCTAATTGGCATAGCAATTAGGCTGATGTTACTAACAACTAAACCTAATGCCATAAGTGAAAATAATTTTTTCATTTCTGTTTTCTCCTTTGATTAATAAAAAATTAATATAATAAATATGTAATTAGATGCTAGGTATTGTTAGTTTATACAAAAATTACATTTGATGAACCGAGAGATAAGTTTTTCTCTGTGGTTATAATTACATTATACATATTTTTTAGGTGTGTGCGAACATCGGGCAAAAGTGGTAGATATTGAGACCAAAGTGGTAGTTGATGGAAAATTATGTAAAATAAAAAGATAAAAGGATAGATTATAAAAAATATCCCCTTATCTTTGATAAAAGTTATTATTGCATAGCTATTCCAGAAGTAGCCATTATATATCCAGAATTACCATTATCATCTGATACTTTATGCCAAAGAAAGCCGTCATTATAAACATAATTTTCAATGATTAGCGATAACTCTTCGCCTTGATTGTAAGTGGCAATAATTCTTCCATGTAAACCGTGCCACTCTCTAAGTGAAGCAGTTAGAGCGGTTACTTTAAAAGTTCCATTACAAATTGTAGAAATTTCATAATCTTCTGTTGTTTGGACTTGTGCTACTTCTTGAGATGGTGATAAGTCTTGTGCAAATGTTGTTGGAATACACATCATTAATGCTAATGTTGCTACTACAAACTTTTTCATAATATAAATCCTCCAAATTCAAATTTACTGCTTTAAGCAGATTTAAAATATAAATTTTTCTAAAGTAATTTAATTAAGTAATTTTCTGTTCCTTGATAGTTATAATTACATTATATATATTTTTTAGGGGTGTGCGAACATCGGGCAAAAGTGGTAGATATTGAGACAAAAATGGTAATTAGTGGTAAATTGTGTAAAATAAAAAGCCACCTTAATATATAAGGAAGCTTTTTAGAAAAAGATTATTCATTCCAAGATATAGAGCAATCACTTACTTGTATAAATGCAGATGATAAGTTAGTTGCATACACTTTACTTAAAGAGTCGTTTGTTTGATAAATATCAACTGAAGGATTTTGTTCTTTAGTTTCATCTGAAGTACCATTAGTTAAGCCAATTCTTAGCAATCCTGTAGTATTAGTGTTAAATTTAACTGTCACTGTAGACCCAGCTGGGATAGAAAACCCTTGATTATTTGTAGTAGGATACCAAGCTAGTGTAGTTGATGGCTCTAATGCAACCGAAGAAATACCAGAGGCATGACCTTCTACTTGCTCAGTCAGACTACCACTCTCAAGAATTACACCATAGTAATCTACAATATCATAACCAATTTCATCTAAAGTGTAAGAAATTACTTCACCTGTTTCAGTTGTAAAATGAATACCTTCTGGTAGTTCATCAGTTTGACGTTCAAAAGCTCTTTGGATTACTTCTGCATATTCTTGATTAACAATGCCTTCGATAGGGCTTGTTTCAGTGTTTTCATTAAGAATGCTAAGTTGACTTTCTGTATGATTTAAAGTAGAACCCATTTCAAGTTGAGCAATTGTTGGTAATGCCATACTTGCAATTATAACAGAGCCTGTTAGAGCAAGTAATGTACTTTTAAATTTTTTCATTTCTTTTTCTCCTTTGATAAATAAAAAATTAATATGTAATTAGATGCTAGGTGTTTCTAGCTTTTACTAAAATTACATTTGATGAACTAAGAAATAGCTATAATTACATTATACATATTTTTTTATAGATGTCCATAATTAAACGGGAAATTATGCAAAATAATACCCCCCTCAATATATAAGGGAGGCTGTTATTAATATGGAATTATTACAGAAACACAAAACATAGTTTCGGTATAGTCAAACACAATTGAGCCATCAAGCTTTTTAACAGTATTAAGCACACTTTTTAGGCCAATTCCATGTTCCTTTTTATTTTCTTTAGTAGTTTGAAATACACCATTTTTAGTAATCAGATTATTATTGTGGGAGTTATTTATTATAATAAGTAAATTATTTAGTTTAGATTTAATTTTAATATCTAGTATTTTTTCGGTAGAATTTTCGCAAGCAATAATTGAATTATCTAGTAAATTCCCTATAATGGTTGTTAAATCATAGGCAGAAATATTTAATTTTGTTGGCACTACAATATCTAAAGTTAAATTTATATTACTCATTTTTAATTGTTGAAACTTAAAATTTATTATACTATCAATAGCCACATTTTGAGAATTTGAAAATACTTCGATGTCTAATTTACCCAAAGTTTCCATAATATAATTTTCAAATTGAGCAGAGTCATTATTTTGATAAAGATTAGATAACGTTATTAGGTGATTTTTAAAATCGTGTTTTAAAATATTTACGGCTTCTGTTGATTGATTAATTACATTAATTTCGTGATATAGAGCTTCTGTTTGTTGATTAAGCAATTTATTTTCAGTTTCTAAAATGATAGTGTTATATATTTTTTTATCCGAAACAATCATAGTCATATTTATTAAAATTAATATAAGTCCACTAAATACTATTTGATTAATATTTACAATAGGCGCGTGTAGTTGTAAGATGAATAAATATAACGTTCCAAATAACACTAATAAATACATAAAGTAATGTGATTTTGGGATATTATAACCTTTTTCGGTAACGTCTTTATATCTATTAATTATATAGCCAATAATTAATATTGAAATAAAGATTAAATTTACGAGAAGCATTATAATTGGTAGTGTTGCTATAAACATTATCCCAAGTAGTGTACCAAAATATATTATATAAATTATACCCTTTAATTTTTTGTTATAATCATTTTTATCAAAAAACATTTCTAATAATTTATATAAAGTCCCAATGTAAATTGCGTTTATAAATATATAAAATAGATCAAAGCTTTTCATGAAGAATTTCTCTCGGTATGAAGAAGCATTTGACGCAAAATTTGGAGTTGCCTTCTACTCACTGGAATTGTTGTATTATCAACCATAGTTAAGTTATCAGGTTGGAGAGAGATTATTTTTTCAAAATTTATCAAAAATGAGCCATGTGGCTTAACAAAAGTTTCGGGTAATTTTTTTTGGATAGATGATAGACTTTCATTAAAATAATCTGCTCCTTTTGTAGTTTTAACACAAATTTTTTTACCATCTTTTTCAAAATATAAAATTTCGTTTACAGGAATTTTTGTAACAGTATAATCTTTTTTGTATACAAAATAAGTAATTTCCATATTTAATTTGATATATAAATCCAAACATTTATTAACTTTGGGTGCAAAAATTGGTTTTTTGATAAAATTAAAGGGTTGCAAATCAAATAGTTGAGGCTCATAACCAGTTGCTGCTGTTATAAACACTATTTTAATTAGATGGTTGTCTAATTTATCACGAAGTATACCCCCAACTTCGATGCCAGACATTGTCCCAAGTTCTATATCAAGAAATAATAAATCTATATGATGATCGTTTTTGATATGATTTACTAGTGCTTCCCCACTATAAAAAACACTGATGTCAAAAGGAATGCTAGTACGTTTTTCATACTCCAAAATTATTTTTTCTATATGAGTACAAATGGAATTGTTGTCATCACATATTGCTATGTTTATCATAAAACCCTCCTTATATTTAATTGCTTGTACATAATTATAAACTATATCAACAATAATTCAACCCTAATGATTAAAAAATGTTTACATTTGGGGTGGGGGATAAATTATATAAAAGTTATGTTATGATGGACAGGCACATATAATATTAAAGAGAAAGGGTGATTGATATTAAAACGACAGATATTAAAAAATTTATAAGGAAGAAACTGACTAAAAAAAATGTAATTATGCTATTTTCTGTAGCTGTGGCGTGTGTGATTTTGGCTTATATTTTGACATTAAGAACGATTACTCATGTACAAGTTGATGGTCAAAAGGCAGTGGTTACAATTAATTTTATGACTCCAATTAATCAAGAAAAGTTTGAGGAACATCTCAATGTAACCCCAGCATTTTCAGCACCTCACATGATTGAAACAAATATTTTTTGGATTAATGAAAATTCGGTTCAGCTAGTTTTTGAGGAATTTGGAGATATTGAAGGTCAGCAAGTTAGAGTTGAAATTAATAAAGCTCCTTCAACTTGGTTTGGGTTAAACAAAAGTTTAACTTTAGATTTTAATTTTAAAGCTCCAATAGAAATTGTAAATCCAAAACCAAATCCAGAAACTAAAATTGAGGAAGTTTTGATAGCTTCTGATAGCTCTTTTGAGATAGAATTTAACACTCCGATTATGGTTTCTGAGCTTCAAAAATACTTAGAATGTGACGCAGAATTTGCAATTACAGCACTGAATAATAATAAGTTGCTAAATAGTCATTCGGTTGAGAGTGCTACATACTTTAAATTAACTCCTATTACGCAACTTGAGAATGATAGAGATTATTTAATTACATTAAAGCGTGGAATGCATTCGGAGTCTGGGGTTATGTTAGATGAAGATGAGGAAATTTTGGTGAAGATTGCAAAAGAGCCACTAATTGCAAAAACTTCTCCTGCTCATGAGAGTAAGTGGATTGGGCTTTATCCGAAAATTACAATTTATTCTGATGAGCCTATGGTTGAGGCTGTTTTGTATGTAAATGATAAGGTTTATAAGGGTGAGTTAGAAAATGATTATCGAGCTGTAATATACTTTGATAAAGTTTTGGACGCTGATACACTTTATGAGGCTAAAGCACAAATTACAAGTCCTACAGGTGAGAAAAGTAGGTTGACTCCATTGACTTTTAGAACTGTGCCTATTAATGAAGATAGAATTTGGATAAATATTACGACTAGTGAAAATAGGGACGTTGTTAGGATTTATGAGGGTCAGAAGGTGATTAAGGAAATTGAGTCGGTTGTAACTGGAACTCAAAATGAGAAACCTAAAGGGACGTTTTATGTTCTTGAAAAGGGGGATAGTTTTTATGACCATTCTTTGGAACGTGGTGCAAATAGCTGGATTAAACTTTCGGAAGATATTGTAATTCATGGTGTTTGGCGTGATGAGGATTGGGAAATTACAACTATGCTTGATTGGGTTGTAAATGAGAATAAGGGGCATATTGTTGTTAGTGAGGAAGAAGCTGTTTGGATTTATGAAAATGTTCCTCTTGATAGTTTGGTTATAATTCACGAATAATATATTGGTTATTATCCCTTTATTAAGGAAGAAACTCGTAATTTTATTTATAAAACTCCTCTTTTTTGTGGGAGATATTACAAAGGTTAAAAAGTTGGTATAAAAAATTAAAGTCTGCCCATACTAAGGTTATACTACAAAGCAAAGGAGCAACTAATATGAAAAAAGCGATTGTTTTAACTTTAAGTTTAATAGGTGCAACATCATTTGTAGGCTGTGCTGCTGGGTATGACTCAACAACAGATGGCTACGGTTCTGGATACTATAACGATGGTTATGGTGGATACGGAGACGGCGGATACGGTGGATATGGTAACGATGGTTACTATGGATACGGAAACGGCAATTACGGAGACGGAACAGGATATAACCCTGGTCTAGGATATGGTAATGCTTATGGTGAAGGTGCTATTAACTATTAATCTTTTGCCAAAAAAAAACCTCTTAACTAACACATCAAATGTTAGTCAAGAGGTTTTTTTAATCTAGTGCAAATCTAAAAACTACTGGATTATGAGCAGAATATTCAAAGCCTAAGTCTAGTGTAGTTGTAGATATTATATCAACATTATCAGATACTAAAAATCCATCGACCACAGTTTCATAACTTTCTCCTTGTATATATGGAGTAGTTTTATCTCTAACTGTTGGAATTTCTGGGTTACCAACCCACTCATAATGCTTTAAATTAGCAAGAATGTTTGGCATAGCACTAAGCCACTCTGGGGCATCTTCTGGTAACGATTTTGGTGTATCAAATGCAAGAGGCAACAAATAGTTAAAGTCCCCTCCAACGATTACATAATTTCCTTTTTCGTATTCTTCTGTCAAAAAATTGGCAATAAATTGTAGTTGCTCATTTAATGTTGCTGTAGATGAACTATAATTTATTAGGTGAAGGTTAACTAAAACTAGCTCATCACCATCATCTGTAGGCATTCGTTTTACTAGCAATGCAGGGTCTGGAGATAGTATGTTTGAGTACCACTTATTATTGTTTGGCAAGGCAATTCGCACTGCTTCTTCAATGTGATATTTACTAAGCGATAATTGACCACTAGTAACCCTTCCAATCATTTCTCCAAAGGGGTAAGCCAACCATTTTATATTGATATTTGTAGAAAATACGCTATTAAAATTTGGTAAAATACGCTCTATCATAGTTGGTTGACTAGTTGAGTGACTACGAGTTGATTTTATATCTATTTCTTGAAGCATAATAATATCAGGAGAAGTGGATAATAATGCATCAAGACCACCAGATAAATTGTTAACAACCGTTGTATAATTATTAGCAACAGACCCAGAACCACCATACATAACATAATCATAATCTGGAGAGTATGCTCCAAATCCTGCATTATATGTAACGATAGTTAGGGGAGTATCTGATGGGAGTAGTTCTTCCATATTGTTATTTACTTCTAGTGTGACAACGTCCTCTATTTCGTAGTCAGTAAAAATCAAAAAAACGATATAGATTATTAACAATAAAGAAAGAATTAGGAGTATGCTTCCTATTATGCCAGCTATTTTGTTGAGTGTTTTTTCCACGCAAAGCCTCCTTAAAATATAGTAGTCTTTATGTCCTATTAATCTTATTAATAAGGAAGAAACTCGTAACTTTTCCATAAACGACATACAACTAGTATACGTAGTGGCGAAAAAACTGTCAACGCTTTTTGGGACTATATATTTACAATATATGCGTTATCGTGGTATTATTAAGGTGTCAATTACAGAAATGGAGGAAAATTTTATGTCATACAAACAAGAGTTTATAACATTTATGGTGCAATCAGGCGTTTTAACGTTTGGTGATTTTACGACTAAAAGTGGGAGAAAAACACCATATTTTGTAAATACAGGGAATTATAAAACTGGATATCAAGCATCAAAACTTGGAGAATTTTACGCAAAATGCATTACAGAAAATATTCAAGGAGAAGTGAACGCACTTTTTGGACCAGCCTATAAAGGAATTCCATTATCAGTAGCAACAGCAATTGCATTATCTAATAATCATGATAAAGATATTAATTATTGTTTTAATCGTAAAGAAGCTAAGGACCATGGAGAAGGTGGTACTATGGTTGGATACAATTTGCAAGATGGCGATAAAATTGTAATTGTTGAAGATGTAATTACGGCTGGAACTGCAATTAGAGAGTGTTTACCAGTGTTAAAAAATGCTGCAAATATTGAAATTGCTGGGCTTGTAATTTCTGTTGATAGAATGGAGAGAGGGCAATCTAATAAAACAGCTATCCAAGAAATTGACGAAGAATTTGGGATTAAAACTTTCCCAATTGTTACAGTTCGTGATATTATAGATACTTTGCACAACAAAGAAGTAAATGGAACAGTTTTAATTGATGACACTATGAAAGAAAAAATGGAAACATACCTTCAAACTTATTGCGTAAAATAAAATGGATAAGTTAGAACAAGAAATTTTGCATCACTATAATTCGTTTGTGAGAGATAATGCCACATATCGAATTGTACTACTTAAAAATATAAGTGGGAGCATTTTTAAAATTGATTATGTGTATCATTTTGAAGATATTGATGGTGAAGAGTCGGATAATTTTGGATATATTTATTATAAACCACTAGGAGCAAGATTTGGACAGCTGTATATGTTTAGAGATAAACCGTATAACCCAAAGAAACGAGTTGCTAAACCTCATTTTTCAGACCCAATTAAACTTTGGGCATGGATGATTTGGGATTTGCAGGACCAGCCAGTGCGTAAGAGGCGTAACCGAGCTGAATGGAGAATGGTTTTGGTAACAATAATATATATACTGCCAGTGATTATTGTTGTATCGTTTATAATTTTGATATCTATATTGCAACACAACATATCTATTGAGGAAGAGCCAGACCCTTTTCAAGAAGATACAGAAATTGAACTACACATAAAAACAGAAGAATGGTTAGATTATTTGGAAGAGGAAGATTATTTCTTTGAAGAAGATTATTCTATAGATGAAATTTACTATTATGAAGAAGAATTGATAACTGTAGAGCGACCACAATATTTTGACTAGTAAAAGCCCTTTGCCAATAAAATATGGTAGAGGGTTTAATTTTTGGAGGAAATTATGAAAAATTTAGAACGTGGTAATTTGGCTGAACAATCAGGTAATATTTTGGAGGCGTACAAATTTTATAAACTATCAGCAGAAGAGGGAAACAGTATTGCCCAATACAAACTTGGGGAATATTTTGCTTTTGGATTTGCTCATATAGATGAAATTTCAAAAGATGAAAGTAAGTCAGCTTTGTGGTATGAGAAATCAGCAATGCAAGGCCTAAAAGAAGCGCAGTATAAAATTGGATTATACTATCAAAAAGGAATTGGTGTTACAAAAAATTATGAGAAAGCTTATTTTTGGTTTAGAAAATCGGCTGAGCAAGATTATATGCATGCTCAATATGAGGTAGGAGAATGTTTTGCAAACGGTCAGGGTGTTGAGGAAAACATACAAGAAGCAGTGGATTGGTATGTTAGAGCTTCTTCGCTTGGTCATGCTTGGGCAAAAAATCAGTTGGCGATGTATAAAATTGGAAATTCTAGTGAAGACTCTACGTTAGAAGAAGCGTTTGAACTTTTGGTGGAGGCTGTGGCTAGTGAAAATGCACAAATTCAGTATAATTTAGCAGGCTGTTACTTAAAAGGAATTGGGACTGATGCAAATTATGGAGAGGCCTGTTATTTGTTTGATTTATCGGCTCAACAAGGAAATATGTACGCACAATATGAACTTGCGATGTGTTTTATGCTTGCAAAAGGTGTAGAAAAAGATGAGGAAGAAGCGCTACATTATCTTGAAAAATCTGCAACTCAAGGATTTGCTACAGCCCAATTTAAGCTTGGAGAATGGTATTATTATGGGATTATCGTAGATGAAAATTTTGATGAGGCTTTGCGTTGGCTAAATCTTGCCAAAGACCAAGGGTATTATAAGGCATTCAAAAAAGTTGATTTTCTTGAGGAAGAATTAAAGCGACAATTTGGCAGTGAATTTGAGGAAGAACCTGAAAAAGAGGTTATTTTGGAAAATTTGGAGGAGCAAACTTTTTCTTATGAAACAACAACAGATAATGAGCTAAAAAAGTTGGCAGATGATGGAGATGCAATGGCTCAAGGGGTGTTTGGCGTACGTTTGCAACAAAAAGGAGATTATGCAGATGCTCTTTATTATTTAAATTTAGGAGCAGAACAAGAAAATGAAGTTGCTTATTTTGGTTTGGCTGTTGCATATCAACATGGGCTTGGCGTAAAACGAGTAATAAGAACGGCTCATGGTTGGTACAAAAAATCTGTAGAAAAAGGGTATGTTAAGGCCTGCCACAATTTGGGGATATTTTATTTACAAAACAATTGTGCAAATACTCAAAATAAAGGGTTTGAACTTTTAAATTTGGCTCTTGCTAATAAAGAAGCAACTACTTATATAGAAATTGCATGGTGCTATAAGCTTGGGAAAGGAACTGGGCAGGATTACCGAAAATATGTTGATTATTTGACGATTGCAGCAAAAAAAGATTGTCCAAAAGCTCAATTTGAACTCGCAAATTATTATAGAGATGAAGATAACAAAGAAGAGGCACTAAAGTGGTATTTGAGACTTACACCTTCAGAAAATAATGAGGAATATATGAATTATATTATATCTCAATACGAAATTGGCAAAATATTAGAGTTTGATTTTAATACAATAATTAAGACAGAAAACCCATTGCCTTATTATCAAAATGCAGCTGATGAAGGATATTTTAAAGCTCAATATCGACTTGCAAAATGGAAAATTAACACGGACCATATGCCTTTTCCTGCCGAAATAAAAAGTTTATTTTTAAATTCAGCATTACAAGGGTATGCCCCTGCCCAAAATGCATTAGCTGAGTATTGTAAAGCTAATAATTTGGCAGATAATAAAGAGGTTTTTGGTTGGTACAAAAAATCATCTGAACAAAATTATGCTCCTGCACTAATGAATTTAGGACTGTGCTATAAATTTGGACTAGGAATTGAAGAAAGTAGCACTACAGCATTTTTATATCTTTCAAAATCAGCTGAACTTTTGGAAACTGCAAAAAGTTGTTATAATCTAGCCATTTGTTATGAAGAAGGATATGGTACAATTCAAAATATTTCGCTTGCAAAAGACTGGTATCAAAAAGCTGTGGCCCTTGGGAATATTTCGGCAAAATCAAAGTTGACTAGTCTTTTGGAGAAAAATTATTAGCACAAATTTAACAGGATATACCATTATTAAGTAGAGAAGTGTATTAATTATGATTGAAAAATTTACCATAAAAATGATATAATAGAGCAAAAATTATAATTTTGTTAGGGGAGTTTTATGGCAAATGTATTTAAGCAAGAACCTTTTTATGATAAGGTTTGGATTACGAAAGAGGGGGTACATTCTAAGAACCTATTTCGGTCAACAAGTATTAGTTATAAAGATATAAAAACTCAACATTACATTATAGAAGCTGATGATAATGACCCGGCTTCTTTGCATTTTAGGCTATATATTAGAGACAATTCTAATCATCAAATTGTACTTCATTTGGTGGATTTAAAAATTGATTACCATACAGTTGCTGACATTCTCATTCCTATTATCGAAAATAGAAGACGTGGAGTATATTGTGCAAAAGATGATACTAACCTCATAAATTTACATTATCGACTAAAAGCCTTGCGAAAAAATTCGTCTTTAGAAAGTAGCATTAGTGGACTTGGATTTATGCATCTTTTTGTAGTAGCAACGTTGGCAACTTCAACAGGTTCAATTATCCCAAGGATTGCTTGGTCAAATAATTTTACCAAAAGTTATTTAATAGGAGCAATTGGCTCTGTGGGGATACCGTTGTTAATTAGTATGATTAGTCTTATATTTATAATGTATAAATCTAAAGAAGCAACAAAGTATTTAGATGAAGAGAGTACTTTGGGAATAAAAATTATAGTTTCTTTTGCCTGTATGGTGCAAATTTGCTTTGTGTGGGCATTAGCGTTTGTAGGGCTTGAACCGATTAATGATTACCAAAAATCAGAAACTTCAGTGCATCTCACACAGATAGAAACTTTGGCATCAGATTTGTGGCAGGCACATAATGAAGATTATAATTATGCAGAAATTTATATTACAGATGTTATAGTTAGAGATGGTCAGCCAAATATTATATCAACAGTGGATATATACGGCATAGATAGAAATTTTTATATTCCACGTAATGCGGCCATCAAATTAATACCATTAGAAGATGAAACCTTAACTGAAACTTTACTTAATACTACAGAATTAGTTACACTGGAGTATACTTTAAATCATAGAATAATAAATAGCGTCATCTCTAAAAATTAAAACTATAAATTAATTTGATAATTCCCTAGAATTTATTGTTTGGACTGGATATAATAAAGATGAAAAATTTTTTAAGAGGAAGGGTAGAAGGTATGAATTCAATATTTACAAGAAGAAGCGTACGTCAATTTGCACAAAAAACTGTTGAGCCAGAAAAAATTGATAAAATGTTACGTGCAGGAATGCAAGCACCATCAGCGTACAACCAACAATGTTGGGAATTTATCGTAGTTCGTGGAGTAGAAAATTTGGAGGAATTATCAAAAATCCACCAATATTCAGCGTGCTTAAAAGGAGCAGATGTTGGGATTATTATTTTGGGAAATAAAGACAAAATGAAGATGCCATATTTTTGGGAGCAAGATCTTGGGGCGTGTACACAAAACGTGATGTTGCAAGCTACAGAATTAGGGCTTGGAACGGTATGGTTTGGGACTGCACCTGTTGAGGAACACATAAAATTTGTAAGAGATTTATATGACCTTGGTGAAAACTTAGTTCCATATAGCATTTTGGCAGTTGGATACCCACAATCAGAAGATGCTAATAAATTTGTAGATAGATTTGATGAAACAAAAATTAGATATATTGGCTAAAGTTTATATATTGACTTTTGAACAAGTATATGATATAATTAAAGTATTCATTAATAAAGATTATGCAAACTCACCTCAAGAGTTGCAATAATTGCAAAAAGGAAGCAGATTATAGATATTAATTTATAATCTGCTTTTTTGTTGCGTAAAATATAGTAGATTATGGCTAGCCTTTTCAAAGAGCAAAATCCAAAAATCGTGATAATTCAACTTTTTTGTCGTATGTTTTAATTAGAATTTCAAAAAATCACTTAAATTATACAGTAAGACAAAATTTTAGGAGGATTTTAAGTTTTTGTTTCTCAAATATAATTTTTCACGGGGTGGAGTTGATTTTTTTTTTTTTTTTAATTGTAGTATTTTGAAATAAAAGTTATATTACTAAGGAGGCTTATATGAATAATACTATTGCACCAGCAGCGTTTTTCACATTGAACTCTGGAATCTGTCTTACGATGAGTTAAAAATATATTTAAGCACAAGACAGAGAACAGTCTGGACCCTGCTGGTTAACTTCAGTAGGTATCTCTGCAACACAATACGGACGTC
>LNZR01000065.1 GCA_002007365.1 Epulopiscium sp. Nele67-Bin005
GACCCATGATTAGCCACAACGTGTCCATTCTGGTCTTCCTTTTCTAAAGCCTGAATACAGAGCAAGGGAAAAAAAGAAAAGTAAGGAGAGGTGCAGAAATATTGTGTTCTTTCGGACCACCTGTTCTACAATATGCTGAAAGGTTATTATGGAATTTTCGACCAATGATGCCAAAAATAAACTGCCTACCTCAGCTTTAAAACATGTTCGTGTAACCTTAAGAAAACAACAATGTGTTTTGATGAGAAACCCAAAATAGAAACATAATTTTTGTTTGTTTATAAGAAAATCTCTACAATGCATTTTTAATCAATAATGTAATCAATCATTATTTGCAGCCCTACCCGACCTGTGAGATTCAAACACAGGGGGATTGCAGGAAGTAGAGGACATGTGTTACTTTACCTTACAGTGGTTGAGAATGACAGTACCAGAGTTTCTGTAATTCTTCTTCTTCATCTGGTATTTAGGGTTGATGCACTCCCATTGAATCTGGGCAGACACACATTGGTTCAAATTAAGGTTGGTGGTGTAACTTTGAATGTATGTAAGGATTGACCAATGACATGCTCATAGCATGCTGGGTCATAAAAGAGCAATCGTTGTTTAGATGGGCAATACTTTGTACGGCCCTCTGTTAGCCTAGTGTTACAAATACAGGTGTGTTCACCATTTTGCAGGGAATATGAACTTAGGATCCAAGTTGGATCAAAACCTTATTATTAATAATAACCTGCACCTACGTGATGTTTGTATAATTACACTTCTTCACTCATATAATCGTGGTTACCATTTGAAACATTCTGAACTCAAAAAAATGTAGACATCACCAAACTGTTGTCCATCAAGATGAATGTGTGATAAATCAATGTGAAGTCATTACTCTTGTGCGCCTTTGCTTACCTGTTTGCCCTCCTGCTCTGCTCTCACCTCCTTAAAAGTGGTCTGAAACTCCCCAATAAAGTCGTGTTTACCATTCGAGTCCCAGTCCCAAACTGTGCACTGGAACAGACAGAAAGACGCACATATACAAGGGCACACAGTCACTCAGTTAGAGCACAGCTGCACACTGTCACCTAGCATACACACACACACACGCTCACGGTATGCAGGGAAATGCCATGCTGAATGATTGATAAGGCTCTGTTGGTGGGGGGGCAATGGAGCGGTGAAATATTAATCTGAGGATGCTGAGAGGGACGTAGCTTAAGAGACAGATTTATGTGTGTGTATGTGTGTTTAGGCATAATAGTTTGTTTCTCTCAAAGGAGCTACTAGACAAGAAAAATGGCCTCAATCATCAGTGAAAAGTGCAGGTCAGGGGGGGCCAAGGCTTTGCACATCATAAAGAAACTATCCCATCATTTAAAGGGGTGACAAAAGGCACAAATATCTGAACTGTCCTGCAGAGTGTGTACAATCAATAATATTCAATAAAGTTTGTCAATAGAGAGAGAGAGACATGTTAACACAGAGATGCTTCTAGCTTTCACGGAGGTTTAATAGTAATAGAAAGAGTCATTTTGCTCTTGAGCTTTGTGACCTTAATGCCTGAGGTCACCTCGACAAACAGCGATCAGACCTAATCCAACAATTCTTGATTAAAAACAACCAGGAGCAGTAATCCCCTTATTTCCCCTCTCCCACTTAAGCTGTCAAGTTTCTGCATCTTAAGTCTTTCTTTGCCTGTGTGTGATCATTTATAGATCGTATGCTGTCTGCCTTTTTGCATGTGAGGGAGGAAGCGCCCGCTTTTGCAACCTTGCTTCCACTTCTACTTGCTGAGAGCTGTGCAAGAGGGTAATGAAAAAATTAAGAACCTCCGTTCCATTCGCTGAATACTAACTGTTGGACGGAGGGCGAAAGGGAGCTCCTTAAAGATAGTAGTCTGTTACCTCTATTTGTCGAATATTGAGAAAATTTTAAGAAGTAGTAATGTATACAATTACATCAGTCAAGAAATAATAACGGGGAAAAAGAAGGTGAATTATGAAAAACAAAATTTTAGAAGTAAAAAATGTGCAAAAATATTATTTAACTAAAGAAACCCTCACCAAAGCAATAGATGATATAAGTTTTGATGTGACTGCTGGGGAATTTGTAGGCATAATGGGGTCTTCTGGCTCTGGAAAATCTACATTATTAAATTGCATATCAACTATTGATACTATTACTAACGGAAAAATTTATATTGATAATGAAGATATTAGCACAATTAAAGGCAATAAACTTTCAGATTTTAGAGGTAAAAAACTTGGGTTTATATTTCAAGATTTTAATTTATTAGATACACTTACAGCCTACGAAAATATAGCTTTAGCCTTATCAATAAATAATGTTAACTCATCTGAAATTGATAAAAGAGTTGTCGAAATTGCTAAAGACTTAAATATTAACGAAGTATTGCATAAATTCCCCTACCATATGTCGGGAGGGCAACAGCAAAGAGTGGCTGCAGCTCGAGCAATGGTAACAAATCCTGCTTTAATACTTGCTGATGAACCCACGGGGGCATTAGATTCTGCATCAGCCATAATGCTTTTAGAAATGTTAACCGAAATTAATACCAAATTTAATTCTACAATTTTGATGGTTACGCATGATGCCATGTCTGCAAGTTATAGCAATAGAATTTTATTTTTAAAAGATGGTCAAATTTTCAATGAAATTTATAGAGGAAGTGATGAGCAAAAGATATTTTTTAATAAAGTTTTAGAAGTTGTTTCTGAAATGGGAGGGCAAAAATAGTGAAAGATACAAAAATTATTTTTGGAAATGTACGCAAAAATATAAAAGACTATTCGATTTATTTTTTAACTTTATCTATATCAATAAGTCTATTTTATGCGTTTAACTCCTTTGCTGACCAACCAGCTTTGCAGAATTTAGCTAGCTCAAAAAAAATTATGTACGAGCAACTAAATATATATATGACCGTTTTATCATACTTTGTTGCTATTATACTTGCATTTCTAATTATTTATACTAATAATTATTTACTTAAACGCCGAAAAAAAGAACTTGGCATTTATATGCTATTAGGCATGAAAAAAAGTCGAATTTCAAAAATTTTTAGTGGAGAAACTTTTTATATTAGTGTTCTTTCATTGATTGTAGGGCTTGGTCTTGGGATTATTGTATCACAAGGGATAGGCTTATTGGCTTTGCAACTATTTGCCGTTGAACTTAGTGAATATCAAATTATTATTTCACAAAATGCCTTAGGTATAACAGTTGGCTGTTTTACTTTAATTTTTATGACTACGATTTGTTTTAATGTGTCAAGTATATCTAAAGTTAAGTTAATATCGCTATTAAGAGCAAGTAGAACTAGCGAAAACCCTAGCATCAAAGGGATAGGACTAACCTCCCTAATATTTATTAGTGCAATACTATTAATAATATCTGCACAAGGAATAATTATTAAAAATGGAATTATCCCCAGCCGTGATAATTATTTGATACAAACTGCTATAATTTTTCTGGGAATAGGTACAATATTATTATTTTATTCTGGAACAATAGTTATTACTTCATTAATTAAGTCTAATAAACAGTACTACCTAAAAGGCATAACTTCATTTGTTGTTAGTCAAATAAATAGCAAATTTACTTCAAATTTTCTTATTTTATCTATCATAACAGGATTATTAACAATAACGATTTGTGGAATGTCAATGGGAGTTAGTATGGCGCTTGAATTAAATAGATTATCCAGTGAGCAAGTACCTTACGACCTGAATGTATATTCTTGGATTAATATAAATGGTGAGAGTGATATATTAGAGCATCTGTATAATAATAATTTAGATTTAGAAAAATATGCCGAGGCTATGGAAGAAATAAGTATTTATAATGCAGATATAACTTATGGTGAAATATTACTAAATCAAGAGCTAGATTTATGGAGAACGGATACAAATTTACCTAACGAACCTGTACAAGTAGTGTCTATATCAGATTTTAATAAAGCCATGTTACTACAAGGTAAAGAGCCACATATATTAGGCGAAAATGAATTTTATTTAAATTGCAATTATAATGGAACAATTGAATATATGGAGCAATTTTATGTTAACACTAATTCAATATCTATAGCTGGACATACCTTAAAACCTGCAAATAATAATATAATAAGTGAAACGTTTTATATGACATCAATAGGTAATAATGACCGTGGTTCATTGATAGTTCCTGATAAAGTTGTATCCTCTTTACAGAAATATTGGAACATAGTTTTGGTGCAATATAAACCTACCATTAATCCAGATGATGTCCTGCAACCTTTGATACCTATAGGACTTGCCGAACCAGGAGGTTATGGTTATACAGAAACAAATATAATGTATGATATGTTTTATGGGGTATATGCGATTTATATTTTTGTAAGCTTTTATTTAAGTATAATATTTTTGCTTATTTGTGTTGCATTGCTTTCCGTGAAACAATTGACAGAGGTATCAGACAATGTAGAAAGATATGGTCTACTTAGAAAAATAGGAGTTAGTGAGAGGCAATTAAATGAAAGTATGTTTGTGCAAGTTGGTGTATTTTTTGGTGGCCCAATTGCAGTTGCAACTATATATTCTATTATAGAAACTAATGAAATAATAAAATTAATTGAAGGATTTATGAATTTGCACGTAGCAACCAACCTTTCTATTACGATTATTTTATTTTTATCTATCTATAGCTTATATTTTGTGGCAACTTATATTTCTAGCATATCAATAATTAGAGAGAGAAAGATATAATTTATGGTAAAAATTTTATCAAAATAGGGTATTACTGCCCTATTTTATTATATTAAAAAAGCGCTAACACCTAAGTGCTAACGCTCTAATAATTTAAGAAAACCCAAAATGCCGTCCCTGCCATTTTGACGCCCTAGCTTTGCTAGGGGGGTGACCAAGTCCGACTTCTGCCTTCCGCTGCCCAAAGGGAATTATGTTGCGGCCTGACATCTATCTTCGCATATTCAGTCTCCCAATCGTGAGTTGTAGGTTCAAAATAACAGGTACTCGTACACTACAGGTTGAATTTCTTGAGTTACTTTATATAATGATTATATCATATTCTAGAGATTTATCAAGCTATTTTTTTGAACTTAAACAGTTACTAAAAATATTATTTGGTTAATTTTTTCAATCTAAAAAAATCTTCTCGTTCTTTTTCTTCCAAAACATTTTGTATCATTTTAACTTGCTCCATATATTTTGGAATTTGAATGTAGAATAAAGCGTTCGTTCGCTTTTGAGTTTTTTGTATCTCCTTAGCAAGTTTAAATACGGAATTTTCAATTTCTGCGAGTTCATAAATTTTGTATTGGGCTTCCTTAAATGTTAACAACGCCTTATCAAAAGCAGGATTACTATTATAAAAAGTTGCTGTTGGTTGAAGTTGCTCCTTATTATACTTAATCGTAGGAATATCAACGCCCATAACACTTTTTAACAACACTTCAAACGACTCATCAGCAGGAATACTATAGGCAATTTCTTCTACATTTTGAATTCCCATAGTAATATTTGCAACTTGTAAAGCGTGATAAGCCTCCTCCATAACCTCAGTTATACTAATTTGCATAGTCTTAACTTTTTCAACAAGTACCATCATTTCACGAATTAAAACATTTCGTTTCTTATCCAAAAGTTCATAACCTTTTTTTGATAATTCTAAAGAAGATTTTGCCTTAATTAAATTGGCCTTAGTAGGTGCAACCATAAATTACACCTCCTTTTTATAACGATAATATTTTTTAAGAAGCTCCTCATTTACTCTATCCAACTCAGTCACTGGCAAAATTGAAATCACGTCCCAACCAATATTAAGCGTTTCTATAATAGAACGGTTTTCGTGAATTCCTTGGGCAATAAATTTTTCCTCAAATGCTTTACCAAATTCCAAATAACTCCTATCAATTTCGCTCAAATCATCTTCCCCAATTATTTGTGCTAAAGAACGAATATCTTGCACATGTGAATATGCTGAAAATAATTGGCTAGATAGATTTACATGGTCATCTCTTGTATAATCTTCTCCAATTCCATCTTTCATAAGGCGTGAAAGTGATGGTAATACAGCAATTGGTGGATAAATATGCTTCTGATTTAACTCTCTGCTGAGTACAATTTGACCTTCTGTAATAAACCCTGTAAGGTCAGGAATTGGGTGAGTGATGTCATCATTCGGCATTGTTAAAATTGGAATTAATGTAATCGAACCTTCTCTATTTTCCAACATTCCTGCACGTTCGTATATTGTTGCTAAATCGCTATATAAATACCCTGGGTAACCTTTTCTGGAAGGAACTTCCCCTCTAATTGAAGAAATCTCTCGTAAAGCCTCCGCATAACTAGTCATATCAGTTAGTACAACTAAAACGTGCATATCTTTTTCAAATGCTAAATATTCTGCTGCTGTTAGAGCTGTTCTTGGAGTTGAAATACGCTCTACAATTGGATCATCAGCTAAATTTAGATACATAACTACATGTTCTAAAGCTCCTGATGCCTCAAAACTTTTTCTAAAATAATCAGCATCATCATGTCGAACTCCCATTGCTCCAAAAACTATCGCAAAATTATCTTTAGTCACACCTTCAATTTTAGCCTGATTTACAATTTGCACAGCCAATTCATTATGAGCCATTCCATTTCCTGAAAAAATCGGTAACTTTTGACCTCGGATTAATGTCATAAGTGCGTCAATTGCTGATATTCCAGTTTGAATATAGTTTCTAGGATATTTTCTCGCAACTGGATTAATTGGACGACCATTTATATTTTCTCGATTTGTAGTTCTAACGCTATAAGCCCCATCAATTGGGTGACCAACCCCATTAAAAGTACGTCCTAAAATATCTAAATTAAGAGGAATTTCTAACGGTTTGCCTGTAAATTTAACAATAGTATTTTCAGTTGAGATGCCTGTTGTCCCTTCAAACACCTGAATAATTACATCAGTTCCTTCTATTTTTATAACTTTTCCAAAACGAGTTTCTGTATTATCTACGGTAATCTTAACTAATTCACCATAGGCCACACCAGAAACATTTGAAAGCATAATTAGAGGGCCTTCAACTTTTTCTAACTTCAAATATTCTTTTATCATGGTATTTAACCCCCTAATCTTCATACTTCTCCTTTAAGGCATCATACGCCTTTGTAATATCTGCTTCCATAATATCTAGCAATTCAATCTTATCATTAGGGACATCATATTTCATTTTTACGATAGATTGATAAATTGGCTCTTTACGAATTATAGACAAAGGAATTCCTACTTTTACACACATTAACGCATTCTCATAAAATGTATTCAAAACTTTTAACATCTTATATTGCTTAATTAAACTAACATACGTATCATCTTTGTGCAATGCATTTTGCTGAAGAAATCCTTTTTTTATAGTACGTGCCGTTTCCAAAATTAGTTGCTGGTCATTTGGCAAAACATCTTCACCTACCAATTGTACAATCTCATTTAACTTCTCTTCGTCTTGTAAAAGACGCAACATTTTTGTTCTAAGATATAACATATCTGGAGCTACATTGTCACTATACCAATTTGATAAAGGAGTAATAT
>LNZR01000066.1 GCA_002007365.1 Epulopiscium sp. Nele67-Bin005
TCTTTCGATTGTCTCCCATCCTTTCCTGAGGTTTTCTTTGTTACTCATTCTGCTCTCAAATGGCGTTTACACTTCAGTAACCAGGTTACCTTCGGCTTCCACCAGTAAACTGATTTCTTCTTCAATAAAACTCTGATTTACCCTGAAATAAACTGATAAACCTGATAAAACCTGATTTTCCTATGGAAATATCTCTAGGCAAACACAGATTTCTTGTAACCAGGTTTGCCAGATGAAGACTTCAAACTGGGAAATTAACAACAAAGCAGATGGATGAAAGGAAAGATATTTGCAAAGAGCAGGATATCCTTCTTTTTAAAATCATTAATAAAACTGACTCTAGCAAGATGTTTTCTTCAATTCTAAGTCTGTTTCCCTTGCAGCGAGGAGACGCCAGACTCTGTCCATCAGTGTCTTTAATCACTACAGTTGTAAGTAAGAAGTGCTTCCAAAATGAGGTCCATGTCCAGTGAAGAAATCTAATTATGACCTGCAGCATGTATACAGTAACCAGGTTACTACAGTGCATATGAACGGGTTCCCTGATTACCAGCATAACTTGATTTCTTTGAGTAACATTGTCTCTTAAGTGCATGTAATCGTACTGAGTGAAGTTCACATCACATGTAGGTGCTTCTACACAAACGAGATTTAGTACCACACACAGATTAACCCTATGACTGTCTCTGGCAACCCACGCTATGACCAACTATGATTTATATTACAAAAAAAAAGCCTGACCGATGTATCACTTCACATATTATATTGGTGATGTTGGCCTATCGCAGACATAACTGCATATATTTTCTCCAATCTGCGCTGATATTAAAACTGTTTTTAAAAATGAGTGGGCTAGTGATTTAAATTATAGTAATTAAGTAGTTTGTCTAGCAGAGGGCAGTCCGTTATTTAATATTTAATTACATTACATCTTTGCCACAAGTATTTCATTACTATAGTACATTTATAGCATTGGCCAATATGTTGAATATTTTCCTGCTCCTTCATATTGGTGTCGGCATCTGCCCAAAGAAATCCTATATTGTACGGAACCCCAGGAAGACTAGCTAACTGCCTCTTGTGGTAGCTAATGGGGATCCTTTAAATAAACAGATAAACAAATGAATAAACATTAATACAAACAAAAGGTTCCATTATTTTCACTGTACAATTGCTTTCTTACCAGTCCAGTTCAAGTAGTATCAGCGGTTGCTGTTCACTTAAATGGCGATACCTGATAAATAAAAATTTAGATGCATTTCACTCGCTAATTCAAATTACTTTTACCTCAGGACTGCAAAGGATGTCCTCTAAATTCAAAGAGCAATTTCATGGACATTTCAAGACTCCTTGAAGTCATCAGGCCTTGTCAGCCCAATATTTGGAGTAGGGCAGCTTCAAAAAAACCTACAATTGGGCCATTATCACTACAGAAAAAATCTAACAGTGAATTATCATTTGTTATTTTGGGGGCATTTACTTGTTGGAGGTTTTCTTTATGAAAAACAGTTTATTTATCCATCTGTCGTGCACTTCTGTGCAGAATGGCATGCCAGATACCATTACTACAGACAACTGTGAAAATTAGCCTTCAGGATGCTGCACACAGAAACTGAGGCCAGCTATTGTTTCCCAAGATGTAGCACCTAACCTCCCCTAAAACCATAAATTATCAGAATTGTAATTAATACTCTGGAATTTGAATGTTTCTGCCTGTTTTATTTTAGGGGAATTTTGATCAAAAGACCATATTTTCTGTGTGTGTGTGTGTGTGTGAAGAAGAAGAACAAGAACAAGAAGGAGAAGAAGAAGAATTGGGACGACATTTAAAAGAACACACTTTCCAAGAAGTTCCCCATGAGCGAAGGTGAAAACTCCCCTGCTAATGAATTTACTTGACCAGCACAGCAACAGACTGTATTTGTGTGTGTGTGTGTGTATGTGTGTGTACACTGTAAAAAGAGCTCAGGGGATGTAACTTCATGCAGTCTGATGTGCAGCTGTCAGTTCACGTCACTTTGTGACGATTTCTTTGAATCTGTGTTCATGTTTTATTGATTTTAAAGACATTCATGTTGTTTTTCTCTGAATGAAACAAATCACTGTGCCACACTCATTAGTGAACACGACGCAGCGTTTAAATTTAACAATTTGAAAAACTGATGAAAGTCTCTGCAACCAAAAACATGACATTACTACAAGCATTTTAAAACAAGATGAAGAGCTGAAAAATGTGATCACACTGGAATATTTGCCTTGTTTCATCAGTTACAGACAGAAACTGCTCAAAGGAGATTTTCTTCTCAGAGTTTTAGTGTGATGAGCTGTAGAGTTCGAGCACTTCATGCTGCTGCAGGTTGATCCTCTGTGATTGACGGCCCAATATGAGCAGGTCGCGTCTTTCAGGCCTCGATGACAGAAAAGTTCATTTTCTTTCGTCAGGACACAATCTATTTGATTTTGATTTTGCAAACTTAAAGCATTATTTTTTTCTATATCAAAATTCAAAATATCAACTTCTCGTTGCTTATCAAAAATAGCTTGGCGAATATTTTCTAATTGTTGTTGTTTAGTAGCTTTTTCTTGTTTAAACTTATCAAAATCTTGTTCTAATTGCTCCAACTGCTTGACTTTTGCCGCTTTTTCAAGATTTAAAGCAATTTGTTTTGTATTTGATAATTCTATTTGATGGTTTAAATTTGCGATGTTGTCACTAGCATTTTGATTGACCTGTGCAATATCTTCGAGGAATTTCTCAAAATTACACACTCTTTCTTTAGAAACCTGAATATGTGAGTTAGCCTGTTCTTTAGTTTTTTCTAATTGTATGATCTTCTCACTCAAATTATCAATACTTTTTTGGACTTCTATACGTGAATTTTTGGCGTTCTCTTGCATCACTACCAAATTATTTTTGCGAGTTTCTTCCTTATTATACTGTAAATTTACAATTTCTAAATTATTTTTGGAAGCCTCAATTTGGTTTTTAATTTGCGTATCTTCGTTCAAAAATAAATTGATATCTAATACTTTTATTTCATCTTGTAACTTTAAATATTGCTTTGTCTTCTCAGCCTCAACCCTTAGTGGCTCAAGCGTTCTTTCAATTTCGGAAACGATATCATCAACTCTTAATAGATTTTCTCTCTCTTTGGAGAGTTTTTGCCAAGCTTCTTGCCGACGAACCTTAAATTTATAAATCCCTGTTGCCTCCTCAAATAAATTACGCCTCTCCTCAGGCTTTGAGCTTAACACCTTATCAATTTGACCCTGCCCAATAATTGAATACCCATCTTTTCCAATTCCAGTATCCATAAAGATTTCTTGAATATCTTTTAAACGGCAGGAAGCCCCATTTAAAAAATATTCACTTTCGTTAGAGCGATAAATACGACGTTTAATAACTATAGTTTTAAATGCAATAGGCACACTATCTTCATTTTGAATAGTTAATGAAACTTCTGCAAAACTTAATGGGCGTTTTTCTTGAGTCCCTGCAAAAATCAAGTCTTCCATTTTTGATGCTCGCAACGATTTTGCGCTTTGTTCCCCCAAAACCCAACGAATTGCCTCGGCTATATTACTTTTCCCACTTCCGTTTGGACCAATAATCGCTGTAATTCCTTGAGGAATATCAAGTTTTATAGTTTCATCAAATGATTTAAAACCGTGTATCCCAACTTTTTCCAGATACATAAAATTCCACCTTTACTTATTTTTTTGCTCCTCAACTAATTTTTTGAGAGCCACATTTGCCGAATTTTGTTCAGCTTCTTTTTTACTTTTGCCTGTTCCTTGACCAAGAGGAGTTTCCCCATGAAATACAGTTACATAAAAATCTTTGTTATGGTCTGGTCCTAATTCTTTTGTAATTTCGTATTTTAAAGGAATTGTACTTGTTTTTTGAATATGCTCTTGAAGCAAAGTTTTATAGTCTGAATAAAGTTTTTCAAACGATACATCTTTGATATTTAACAACAATACTTTATTGATAAATTTTTTAGTTTCTTCAAATCCACTATCTGTAAAAATTGCTCCTGTAATGGCCTCTAATGCATCTGCCAAAATGGAATTTCTCATTCTTCCTCCAGTAGCCTCTTCGCCTTTTCCAAGCAAAATATATTGACCAATGTCTAAAGTTTTGGCTGTATCTGCCAATGAAGCTTCACAAACTATGCTGGCACGCAATTTTGATAAATCCCCTTCTGGTAAATTTGGGTGCTTATTATACAAATATTCACTTACAATAAGGTCTAAAATTGCATCACCCAAAAATTCTAATCTTTCGTTATCTTTCACATTTTGGTTACGATGTTCATTAGCATAAGAGCTATGCGTTATTGCTTGTTCAATAAGTGCATAATCGTTAAAATTATACTCTATTATATTTTGAAGCTTAGTTAGATTTTGAAAGTCTTTTTTCATATTATTCATCTCTTTCTTAAAATTATTTTGTATTTTTGCCTAAAAAAAAGCTTCGCAAAATACGAAGCTAGTTAATCTAATCCTTTTTGTAGTTTGATATACTCAACGATGTCTTCAATATTTTTTATGTGTTTAATTTTGTGGGCTGGTATATCAACATCAAATTCCCTCTCAATTTCCATAATAATTTGAAATACATCTAGGGAATCCACATTTAAATGTCTACGAAACGAAGTATGTGGCGTTAATTCATTCTCAGGAATATTTAATTGACTACTAATAATTGCTTGAATTCTCTTAAAAACCATCAGAACAATCTCCTTAAATTAAATTGCACTAATTAGTATATGTCATCAAGCTTATTTTGTTTGTTCAAATCTAGCAGTTATCTTATTAATTAAATCGTTCTCAACAAACCCTTGTGCCTGTAAAATTGTACTACAAATCTCGGCTTCTTTAGCGTTTCCATGAGTTTTTAATACGATACCCTTAACTCCCAAAAGAGGTGCTCCACCTTTATCTTCATAATAAAATTTATTTTTAATGCGACCAATTCCATCTTTCATTAATAAATACGATAGTTTAGTTTTGAGGTTGCGTTTAAATTCAAACTTTAACATACCAAAAACCCATGTCCCAAAACCTTCCATAAATTTTAAAATTACGTTTCCAACAAATGCATCACACACCAAAACATCAGCTTTTCCATTAGGAATATCACGAGCTTCAACGTTTCCAATAAATCTAACCTTCTTATCATTTCTTAGAAGTTTAAAAGTCTCTTTTGTTAGCTCGTTTCCTTTTTCTTCTTCAGCACCAACGTTAATCAGACCAACTTTTGGACTTTGCACACCCATAAACTCTTTCATATAAATCATTCCAATATGAGCAAACTGATGGAGGTAACTTGGTTTTGAGTCCATATTTGCACCACAATCAATAAGAAGAGTATATCCTCTTTTTGTAGGAATAAGCACAGGTAAAGCCGCTCTCTCAACGCCTTTTATTCTACCCACAATCAAAGTTCCACCAGCAAGAAGCGCACCCGTATTACCTGCGCAAACAAAGCCATCAACTTCTTTTTTCTTAACCAAATTAAGCCCTACAACCATCGAAGAGTCTTTTTTTGAACGAATAGCTGCAACAGGTGCATCATTCATTGTAATTTCTTCTGTTGTGTGTACAATTTCTACTTTTGTTTTATCATAATCATATTTATCAAGCTCTGTTTTTATAGATTTTTCATCTCCAACTAATACTAATGTTGCCGTAGTTGTTTTTAGGGCCTTAATACAGCCTTTTACAATTTCTTCTGGTGCATTATCGCCACTCATTGCATCTACTGCGATTTTCATCAAAAAACACCCCTTTATTTTATTATCTAAAATTTAATATAGAAAAAGACAGCCTAAGCTGCCTTCTCATTAGTCTACCGCAATCACTTGACGGTTTTTGTATTTTCCACACTCTTTACATACACGGTGTGGCATCATTAATTCACCACAGCTGTGACATTCCACTAAGTTAAGTGGAGAAAGTTTCCAGTTAGCTTTACGTTGATTTCTTCTTGCTTTGGACGTTTTTCTTTTTGGTACTGCCATTTACTACACCTCCTAAGTTGTCATTATTTTGAAGTAAAACGAAGAATATCTCTAAATTGTTCTAGTCTAATATCTATATCAGAATTTACACAGTCGCAAGGGTTCTCGTTTTGATTTGCCCCACATTCGCTACAAATCCCTAAACAGTCTTCTTTACAATAAAAACCTAGGGGTATGTCTAAAGCAATACTAGCTAGTATATCATCAGATAAATCAATAGTTGACCCTATCACTTGTTTTACATCTTCATTTTCATTTTGGTAAATTTCATCTGTAGAAAACTCACCATACAACTCTGCATGAAGGGGATAATCCTCTTCTTGCCCACAACGGTTACAAAGTAATTTGAGCGTAGTATCTACAAACCCATTCACTAAGTATAACGGCTTATGCTTTGAAACTTTACCATAAACCTTTGTTGTGCAAATTGTTTGTTGTGTGCCTAGCTTTAATCCTTTTAAATTAACTTCTGTAGTTTCATCAAAAGTCATCTCTGGACTATCAACCAAGGCTTGAATATCTAATTTCATGTATAACCCCTTTATCTGAAATGTATACATTACTTATTTCCCTAAAACTTACAATAATTTGGCGTTCAATGTAGGACGCTGACTAATTATATACTAGAAATTTGTTGGAGTCAAGGGGGGTAAGCAACTTTAGCCCACTTATTGTAGCAAAAAGTGAGCTAAAATTGCCTTATTTGTAATTATACATATACAGGAATTGTTTGTCAACGCCTTATTTTTTAACTAATTCTACAGTATCACGCGCAATAACTAATTCTTCGTTAGTAGGCACTAGTAACATACGCACTTTTGCATCATCAGCCGACAAGTCACGAAGCTTTCCACGACACTTATTTTTCTCTTCATCTATGCTAATTCCTAACCATGTTAATCTTTTAGCAAGAACAGAACGCATATGAGCTCCATTCTCTCCAAGACCTCCAGCAAATGCAACAGCATCAACCCCGTTCATAATTGCAGCATATGCCCCAATATAAGAAACTAATCTATGCTCAAAAATATCCATCGCTAAAGTACAAGTTGGGTCATTTGCCATAACTCCATCTTCGATTTCTCTAAAATCACTGCTAGTTTCTGATAATGCTAAAACTCCAGATTGTTTATTTAAAATATCATCAACTTCCTGAGCTGTTAAACCTTCTTTTTTCATTAAGTAAGGAATAATTGCTGGGTCAATATCTCCAGAACGAGTACCCATTACTAGACCTTCTAAAGGAGTCATACCCATTGAAGTTTCAACAGATTTTCCACCATTAACAGCACAAACACTTGCCCCATTTCCTAGGTGACACACGATAATTTTTGTTTCTTCTAATGGTTTACCAAGTAATTCTGCTGCTTTTTCAGAAACATATTTGTGAGATGTTCCGTGGAAACCATAACGACGAACTCCATGTTTTTTGTAAAACTCTGTTGGAATTGCGTATCTATAAGACTCAGCAGGCATTGTTTGGTGGAAAGCTGTATCAAAAACTGCTACCATTGGTGTGTTTGGCATAATTTCACGACAAGCATCAATCCCTACAATGTTTGCTGGGTTGTGTAATGGTGCAAGTTCGCTACATTCTTTAATTGCATCTTCAACTTCTTCAGTAATAATAACAGAAGCTTTAAATTTCTCTCCACCATGAACTACTCTATGCCCAACAGCTGTAATTTCGTCCACACTATCTACACATTTAGTTGCTCCTGTAGTTAAAAATTCGATAACTTTTTTAACAGATATGATATGGTCACTAAATTCTCCCATTTCTTTAACCGCTTCTTGCCCTACAGTTTCATGTTTAATAAAAGAACCATCAATTCCAATTCTTTCGCAAATTCCAATCGCAATAATGCTTTCATCTTCCATATTTAATAGTTGATATTTTAATGATGAACTACCACAATTTAATACTAAAACTTTCATATTTCAATACTCTCCTTAATGTCCCATAATCTAAATTTAAACCGAATACTATATTTGATAGGCTCTCTCCCCAAAATATGACAAGAGAACCTTTAATTTATTAATCTACTTGTTGAGCTTGAACTGCAGTAACAGCAACTACCCCAACAATATCTTCTGCACTACAACCACGAGAGAGGTCATTTACAGGCTTTGCAAATCCTTGAGTAAGTGGTCCATAAGCTCCAGCCTTTGCAAGTCTTTGAACTAACTTATAAGAAATATTACCTGAGTCTAAGTCTGGGAAAATTAATACGTTTGCATCTCCAGCTACAGGGCTATTTGGTGCTTTAGCTTTGGCAGCATCTGGAACTATTGCAGCATCAACTTGTAACTCCCCATCAACTTTTACATCTGGCATAATTTCTTTTGCAATTCTAGTTGCCTCAACAACTTTATCAACATCTGGGTGTTCTGCACTACCATAAGTAGAGTGAGATAACATCGCTACAATTGGTTCTGCTTCCACTAATTGCTTAAAGCTATTTGCCGAACTTTTTGCAATTTGAGCTAATTGTTCAGCTGTTGGATTTTGGTTTAGTCCACAATCTCCAAATACGAAAATTCCATTATGCCCACTTGTGCAATTTGGAACGTCTATGATGAAAAATGTTGATGCAACCTGTGTTCCTGGTTTAGTTTTTAAAATTTGTAATGATGGACGAAGAACATCAGCTGTTGAGTGAACTGCTCCTGCAACAACACCATCTGCCATTCCTTGTTGTACCATCATAATCCCCAAATGAACAGGGTCTTTTAAGAATTTTTTTGCCTTTCCTTCCGTCATACCTTTACGCTCTCTAAGTTTTACAAGAGCCTCGATATAAGCTTCTTTGTGTTCAAAAGTTTTTGGATTTACTACAGTCGCCTTAGAAATATCTAAATTTGCTTCTTGAGCCATCTCAGCAATCTCAACCTCATCTCCAATCAGGATTAAATTTGCAAATCCCTCTTGTAAAATAATGTGAGCTGCCTCCAAAGTACGGATATCCTCAGGTTCTGGTAATGCAATAGTTTTAATTGAATTTTTTGCGTGAGCTTTAATTGTTTCTAAAAAAGACATAAAATTCCCCTTTCATTTTTAATTGATAAGTTATTCTTTTTATATTATAGACAAAATGTTCTATGTATACAAGAGAAATTTGCAATTTTTTTAGTTATTTTCACGTTAAATTTGTAACATTTGGAAGGTTAAAGTATTTATAAATCTTTTTAACTCGAAAATATGGAGTTATTTCACTTTTTCTCATGACATTTTTCATAAAATGACTTATAATATTCATAGAACTATTATATTAAAATTTTATAATTTATTAATCATTAACCAAATAGGAAGGAGTTACTATGTTACAAGAAGATATTGCAATTGAGTTATTAACACCAGCAGAATTTAAGAGTTTTCCACTAATTATTGGCGATGATATAGAAACAATGGACAAATACATTGTTGATGTATTAAAGAAAAATAAAGCCAACACTAAGTTCAAAAATTTTACAAAAATCTACGCTTCAAATGAGGATATTTCTCTTCATGAAGATGGTCAATATGTGGGGTTACCATTTATTGATAAATACTTTAAATACAACTCACTTAGTGAACTTGTTAACTATGTTAAGGAGGCACTAGAACGCAAAGAAAAATTTTTCTTATATTTAAATACTCGCTACAAAGTTCGACCAGATATTGACCCAGAAAATAAGTGGGACAACAAGCAAAATGACGCTAAATATTTGGACGAATTACTAACTTTATTAACTAATGCAAAAATGGAATGCATGGTAATTAAGAAATATGAAGATGAAAATGAAGTTGTTTCTTTTATGTTAGAACGCCTTATAAAAGAAGTCTTTGTCTTTACTTTGGGCAAAAAAAATACCCACCTCAAAGGAATTACAAAAACACTAAAGCTAGATGACCGTCAAAAAATGGTTCATATTAAAAATGGAATGGAAAGGGATATGCCTTTTGATAGAAATAAAGTCTCTCCTAGCTATTATGTAACTTTGCCTCGTAGTAAAGATATATACGAAGATTTAGTTTGTAACAAAGCTCTAACAGAAGAACTTAAAGAAATTTGTGCCTTAAACGCAATGTACAAACGTAATGTAGAAGTTGCATATTGGCCTCTTCCATTAGAACAAAAGCTAGAATTTGCAACTGATAGAGGTTGTGAGAGGGTATATTGTGCCAATACTCAAGTAAAAACCGAGTTAGTTAATTTAATACTTAACGAAGGTCAAAAAATTTCTAGTGAAGAAGTTGAAGTTGTTGTTGTTGATGCGTCTTCAGAACTCAAAAATTTATCTCAAAAATTCAAAAATGTTTATTGTGGTCAAGAAGAAACTCAAAAATTTGCTTATGACCTCTACGAAAAAGTAGTAGGGAGAATTGAGCGTTTGGACAACTATTTTAATGGTGATGTTATTAAATTTAGAAGTTATCACGCCAAAAAAATTATTTTAATTAACGGAGTTGATAGCGAAGAAATTATTTACCCAATCAATTTAGAGAAATTACATAATAATCCTCTAATCGAAATGGTGGTAGAATTTGGAAATATTCTTGGGTTACACATTATTTTTCTAAGTAATGAACGCCCTACAGTTTCTAATAATGTTGATATTAATAGAAGAATTATGGCGTTTGGGCTTAATCAAACTCACCCAAATATTAATCTTACAATCCAAGATGTTGAAAATTTTTCTGTAGATATGTATACGTTAAGATAATTTAGGCAATAATCCAAGGAGGTCAAAATGGAAGCTACTCAAAATAAATACGTTTTACTACTAAATGAAAATACTATTGATTGTGCAACATACATTCAAACAGATGTAATTGGAAGTTTACAAGCTAATCAACCAAACTTACAATCAATTTTTGCAATGCCTATTACTAAAGAAGAAACAGCTAAATATCGCATGGTGTTTATGCCTGAAATAGATTTTTTTCTAACTTACAAAAATCTTGATGAAATTTTTGAAGCCCTCAAAGCTAAATTTACAGAAGCCGATAATTTAGTTTTGTTTTTAAATATTGATGCTAATACAGCAAAAAATATTGCTCCTAAACTAGAAGAATTTAAAGCTAAGCTCAAAGTTTTAAAAATTAGAGTTATTTGCGTTATTGATATTGATAATAAACAACAGTTATCCCAACAATTTTTTGATATTTTTGATATTAAGTTTGGATTTTATGATGCTGAAAACAACGTTATTTTGAAAAACTTAAACATTATACCAAAGGATAAAAGTTATAATACTGTAGTTTTTGGTGAAGAAGAAGCAAAGTTTTATAATACTAGCACTGATGAAGCTGAAATCTCTGAAATTATTAATTTCCCTCAAAATAAAGAAGCACTTTCTTCCTTATTAGAGGAGAAAATTTTGAGTGATGATTTAACGAGTATTTTAAATGATGATGCAATTTATTTGCGTGACCAACAAAATATTTATATTCCAATTAATACGACAGTTAACCCAACCCCAAAAACTCCAACTGCTCTAAATCTTGGAAATCATAAATCTATTAGCGTTGTTCAGTCAGAAAATGCTGAGATTAAAAATAAATTTGTATCTAACGTTCTCACTTCTGCCAAATTTGTAAACAAAGAAAATATTGAAGTTATCGTTTTGGATAGCATGGGTGAGCTTAGCCCCCTAAAAGCTACTTATCCTAACGTTTTTACTGGCAAAGACGGAGTTCGTGAACAAATTTTAAACTTTGATAAATTGCGCAAAAATAGAGAAGTGTTTTGTAAAACTTTTATGAAAGAAGATTTTTCTTTAGTCAATCAACACTTTAAACATTACGTTTTTATTATAAATAATGAGCAAACTTTTGAAGATATCAAGTTGCTTGCAAAACAAGATATTGAAGATGAGTGGTTGAGTAACAAAGACGGACTAAATTTTCATATTATATTTTTAGCTGATGATATTAATCAATTTAATTATGATGAAAAACATTTAGATAAAAGAATTATAACTATGATTAACCCACAAACAAACCATACTACATTAGTATGCCAAGATTTCTCTACACTTTCGGTAGATGCATTTATTTTAAAATAATTTGGAGGAAACATGAAAATTACAGGTATCGTTGCAGAATATAACCCCTTTCATAATGGGCATCTTTATCAAATTGAATATGCAAAAAATAATCTTAATTCTGATTTTGTAATAGTTGTTATGAGTGGAAATTTTTCTCAACGAGGAACTCCCTGTATTTCTGATAAGTTTACTCGCTCAAAAATGGCTTTATCTTGTGGGGCAGATATGATTGTTGAACTGCCTGCTCCACTTGCTACTGCCAGTGCTGAACGATTTTGTGAGGGAGCAATTTCTATTTTGAATAAATTAAATTGTGTAGATGTTGTTTGTTTTGGAAGCGAAAACACCAATTTAGAACTAATGAACAACATTGCACAACTATTAATAAATGAACCACCTAGTTATTCTAATTTAATTAAACATAATTTAAAAGAAGGAAAAAGTTATCCTCTAGCACGGGAACTTGCAATTATAGACCATACCCCAAATTATTTGCATGAAAATATTAACCTCGATAACTTTTTACGGCAACCTAACATAATTTTGGGAATTGAATATATTAAGGCCCTTATTAAATTTAGGAGCAATATTAAACCATTTCCAATTAAAAGACAAGTATCTAATTATCATGATACTGAAGTTTTTCATCATTTTGCATCGGCTACAGCACTCCGACAGGCCTTTTTGCAACAAGATAATGAAGCTCTACAACAAGCTATGCCTCAGCAATCTTTAAATTATTTACAAAATCAAATATATTTTGCAAATATAGAAAATATAAATTCTACATTGCACTATAAATTATTGCAAGAGGATAATAATAATTTGTGGGATACTCCACCTAAATTATTGCATACAATTTATAATAGTTTTGGTCAATGTAGTAGTTTTTTGGAATTAGTTAATAAATGTAGTTCAAAAACTTATAGCAAAGCTACAGTTTATCGTACTTTGCTTAGAATTTTATTAAATGTTACATCTGATAATATGGAAATTTTACAACAAAACGACTGGATACCTTATATTAGAATTTTGGGTTGCAAAAAAGAAGCTCTACCTTTAATTTCCAAAATTAAACAAACTTCAAGTGTTCCGATTGTTATTAATCTAAAAAAAGATTTATCTACCCTATGTCCTATAGGAAAAATTTTGTTAAATTATGATATAAAATCTACCCAACTATATCATTTGTGTACAAACCAAACTCATCTGTACAAGCAAGATTTTACAGAACGATTTATAATTTTATAGTAGGATTTGTTAATAAAATTGTATAGTTTTGACGAGTTATGTATTATATTGCTAGAAACTTATAAATATGATATACTTAAAACGTTCGATATATTCAATTTACAGAAAGGACAGATATGCATGGAAGATAAACATAAAAAGTTATCCTCTCGTATTAACTTCATTTTTAGTTGGCTTATTGTATTTTTAATATCTATAGTTACAGGGCTAGAAGTTATCAACCTTGGTATCCTTGTAGAAAACGACGCTATAAATGATGTTTTAGTTAATGCCAAACTTGCTAATTATCGTTTTCGTGATTGGTTAGTTAGCAAAACAGAAGTAATTCATACTTTAGCAAATGATATGCGATATAAAGAAAACTATAACGATTTTGATAATTTAGAAGATTACTTTAAGGCTCAGTTATATAACAGAAGCGAAATAGATATGATTTATTTTTATAACTATACAGAAGATAAATTTATAAATTCTGCTGATTGGATACCTGACGCTAGTTTTATACCATCTCAAAGACCTTGGTATAAGGGGGCTATTGATACTGAAAACGAATTTTTTATTACCGACCCGTATATTGATGCACAAACTGGCAAATTATTAGTAACGTTATCCACACCTTTAATAGATAAAACTGGAGATTTTAGAGGTGTTTTAGCAATGGACGTTAGTATGGAAAGTTTTGAACTTATAATTGATGATTTATCCACAGAAAATGGAGGATATTTATTCATCACAACTAGCAATAATGATATCGTAATTCACCCAAATCCAGAATATAAACCAACTATAGAAGAGGTTCACAATTTAGATAGTTTAGTTGGGGAATATCGACTTATCCTTGCACATGATGAAAATTATGTACAGACTATAGCAACGGATTATGGTCCAAAAACTTATAGCACTTATATAAATATTCCTGATACAACTTGGAAAGTTATTTCTAGTTATCCCGTAAATACAATCCAAATTTATATTTTTGGGCAAATTGTATTTGGTGTAGTGCTTAGTTTATTTGCAATTTTATTAGGAAGAATTACAATCAATAGATTTATTAAAGTTTATATTTCACCTCTTGATTATATTGTGGCTGGTTTAAATACAATCAAAGAAGGAAAATTAGATTTTCAAACTGACCAAATTCCTAAAAATAGTTATGAAATTGCAGTATTAGTAAATGGTTTTGAAGAATTTACTCATATTTTAACTGGGTATATCAATGAAATTTCTGATATATTACATAGTTTTTCTTATGGAGATTTTACTAACGAACCAAAGCAAACTTACATTGGGGATTTTGCTCGTATACAAATTTCTTTTGAGGAAATTTCAAATAACTTAAGAAAATTTTTGGCCGAAACTACTTATGCTACAGGTGAAGTTAACGTTGCTGCGGAACATATTGCAAATGCTGCTGTTGAATTAGCTGATACTTGCCAAGCCCAGTTTGATATTTTACATTATTTTAAAGCAGATACAAAAAATGTGACTCAAGATTTAATTACCAATATTGACGATATCGGTCAAACTCATATTATCGTTCAAGAAGTTGTAGAGAAAGCTGATAGTAGTAAACAAATTTCAACAGAAATGGTTGAAGCTATGCACAATATTAGCACTTCTACCAAACATATCGCTGAAGTTATGCAATCTATAGAAAATATTGCTGACCAAACAAATTTACTTGCACTTAACGCCACTATAGAAGCTGCAAGAGCTGGAGAAGCCGGAAAAGGATTTGCAATTGTTGCATCTGAAGTCCGTGAATTGGCAGTAAAAACATCTGAAATTGTGCAGGAAATTCATGGGATAATTGGGAAAAATCTTGAAAGTGTTAACCGTGGAGAAGAAATTGTTATTAGTACAAACAAAGCATTAGAAGAAATTGTGGATATTAGTCAAAAGAATATCCACATGTCATCTAAATTAAAATTTGCAACTATTAAACAACATGATGACTTAGAAAAAGTCATTGTAGAAGTTGAGAAATTGTTTGAAGAAATTGCAAGAACTACTGGTGTTGCTGAAGAAAACGTAGCTGTTAGCCAAGAACTTTTAGCTCAAAGTCAGCATCTTCGTATGCAAATGGAATATTTTAAAGTATAAATTAAGCCTCTTTTTGCTCTTTGCAATTAGAGGTTTTTTGTGCCTTTACAATTTGCAAAATCTTTTGTAAACTAACCATAACAAACTTTTTCGGAGAAGAGGAACACTATGCATACTGGAATATTAGAAAACTTAATCGAGCAATACCTCCCACCCCTAATTCATATTTTAGAGATTATGGGAATTTTTATTTTAGTCGTTGGAGCAGTTGGAGCGTTTTATCATTACTGCAAAAATATTTTTTTTCAAGATACGTTTAGGGTAAAATTCCATTTTGCAAACACTATGGCTATGGCTTTAGAGTTCAAGCTTGCAGCTGAAATTTTAAAAACTGTAATCGTTCGTAGTTGGCATGAACTAGTTATGTTAGGAGCAATTGTAATTCTTAGAATTTTGATGACCGTAATTATCCAATGGGAAATTAAATCCGAAGAAAACACAAAAGTCATATAAAAATTTCAAAACAATATAAAAATTTTATTTAACTTGTAAATTTTGATATGAAAATTCCCAAACGAAAATCTCATTTTCAAATTTCATGATGATCAGCCTTTTTTGTCCTTAAAAAAATCCAGACTGATATTTTCAATCTGGATTTTTATTTTATTTCAAATATAAACTAGTACTTATTTCAAATAAACTGCCAACATCTCCAGCAAATACTATTTTTGCACCTTCTGGAATAAGCACCCCTTCTGGACCTTTTATCCAAGAATTGAAAATACACAAATTATCTTTATCATAAATTGCATACATTCCTGCTCCTTCTTGAGCCACATTTAAAATTTGCCCAACATCGCTATTTGGAATATTATACCATTGTGCAAGACCGTATTTATTAATCTGATATAAACCATGCTCCAAAGTTTTAATTGCATCTTCAACTATATAAATTCCATTATTAGAAATCATATACTCAATTCCATTATTTTGGTACATTCTTATATCGCTACTATCTCTACCATAATATTGTGGGATTTGCAAGGTACTAACCAAATTATTTTCATCAACAATTTCCAAATTTCCAACATACCCAAATATTGATTTTACCGAGTCTAATTGTCCAATTACAGAACCAGTATAAGCTACAGAAGTATACTTTTCACTCACCAAATAATATTTTTTACCTAACCTAGCTTGCCAAATTTGCTCAATTATAGGCAAAACTTGTACTGGCTCTAATTTTTGCATATGATATCCCGTCATAGGAATTGGTAACATAGTTGTATAAAGCATGCTCGAAGTTTTTATATAAGTATGACCATTACTTTCCTCAATAAATTGTAGCTCAATTGCTCCTTCTTCATCTTTAAAGATATTATTTCCTTGATAAAAAAACTTCTGCTTAAACTCAGGAGATTGTGCATAGTTTAACAAAAGTACTCCATCTTCAGAAAGCGAAACCTCATAAACCCCCGAAAAATCAGCATATACGCCCTCATATTTCAAAAATTTATTAGGCAAGGCTACTGGTTGTGTTGGCAAAATATTCGGTGGATAACTCGGTTGAGTCATATGACCATCTTCAATTAATTTATCTAACAAAAGTTGACCTGCCATAGCAAGGTTTAAAGTAGATGAACCACCTGATGATACTACAGCCACAGAAATATTATACTCTGGTGCAACTATCAGACTTGAATGAGATTGATAAGTATCCCCGTTTTTACTCAAAACAGTTATCCCCTGCTCATTAAAAGGATACATCTGGACGTTATCCCAGCCAAGTCCAAATTTCATAAATGTTTCGCCATCTTTGTGCCAAATTCCATTATTATATTCTAAATCTTGCATAGCATCTAAACTATTTTGACTTAACAAAATTGGACGCATTAACATTCTTGAAAATTTACAAAGGTCTTCAGCTGTACTAAAAATACCCCCTGTTCCAACACTAGTTAAAACTTCGTTAGGATAATCAGCCCCATTCATTGTACCCTTATACATTTTTGAATAACTTTTTGCAATTTGATTATGGTTAAAATCATCATATGGAGTTTTTGTATTTCTTAACCCCAAAGGCTCTGTAATATTGTCATAAATAAATTGCGAAAACGTTTTCCCACTAACATTTTCAACAATCATTTGTGCCAAAGTAAATCCAGTATTATTATAAACCGAAAATTCCCCTGGGTTAGCCTTTAAAGTTTGAGTGGATAAATTTTGTAAAAAATAATCATAATTTTGAGTATCTGTATCACTATACAAAATTGAATTTCCCATATCATTACCCTTAAATCCAGCTGAATAATTTAATAACATTCTAACTGTAATATCTTGATATCGCTCATCAGCCATTGAAAATTCTGGGATATAAGTTGTTATAGGTTTATCTAGCGATACTTTTGCCTTATCAACCAACATCATAATACTAGCTGTTGTATACATTTTACTAATCGAAGCAATAGGATACATATGAGTTTTTGTTAGAGGGGTATCGTCCCACTTGCTATAATCTCCCTCCGTTCCTGATAAAATAATTTCACTCCCTTCCATCATGGCATACTGAATACTTTCTGCTCCTACTTTACTAATAATCGTATCTGCATAAGTAGAAGCAAATAACTCTAAGTTAGACTTTGCAAAAGTTGGGGTTACCAACATTACAAAAGCCGTAAGAATTGTAATACTTTTGTGATAAAATTTCATAATTATTGCTCCTTCACTGATATATTCTTAGTTAGTATTTCTTAACATTTTTTTTATATACATTTTGGCAAAAAAATACGGCTACTATAAAATTTTTATAACAGCCTCCAAATTATTATTTTTGTAAATCTTTGAGTTTAAATGATAATAATACTTCATTCAATGCTTCAGCTTGGGCAGCCAACTCCTCACTAACTGCCGCACTTTGGTCAGCCGTTTCTGTATTAATATCTGTAACCTTTGTAATTTCCTCTGTTCCTTGGTTCAAAATTATAATATTCTGCTTTTGTTTCTCACTATCCTCCAGAACTTCTTGACAAATATTAACCGTCTCATCAACACTTACAACAATTTCATCAAGCGTCATAGATGCATGAGTAGCCCATACTTCACCATGCTGAACCATATCAAGTGCAACAGCCATCATCTTCTCAACATCTTTAACCGTTTCTGAAGTCTTATGTGCCAATTCACCAACTTCCTTTGCAACTACAGTAAACCCCCTACCAGCGTCCCCAGCCCTTGCAGCTTCAATAGATGCATTAAGTGCTAATAAATTAGTTTGCTGCGAAATATCTGCAATCATTTGTGTAACTCCAAAAACAGCCTTACTAGAAGTTTTTATATTCTCCATAGATTTTACCATCTCTTGCATCATCAAAGTACCCTCATCTGCCAAAGATTTTGTATTCTCAGAAATTTTTCTAGTAGCATTCATATTTTCAATAAGCTCTAAAATATTTGACGAAATATCTTCTGTTGATACAACAAATTTATCAGTCACTTCTTTTTGAGAAGATGCACATTTTGCAAGCATAGTAGCACCGATAGCAATTTCTTCTGACCCTAAATGAACATCACGAACAGCATATTTAATATTTGATAAACTATAATTTAACTGCGCATTAATTTGTGTAATTGACTTCTGAATTAGCTCAAAATCTCCAATGTACTCAACCTCACAACCTTGAGTTAAATCCCCCTTAGCCAAATAACCTAGCTGTTTATTGATATCATGTATATAACTTCTCAAAATTTTAGCTGCATCTTCCACACTATTTGCTAATGAACCAATCTCATCTGAAGATTTATTTTCTATACAAATAGATAAATTCCCACTGCTTAACTGCTTGGCCGCTTTTTCCACCTCATAAATAGGCTCGACAATTTTTTTAGTATTATACCTAGAAATAACAAAAATACTAACAATACTAATTAGTATACAAACTCCATTTAAGAAATAAATATATATAACTAATAATCTTGCCTCTTCATAAGCCCCTTCCCCAAACTCTGTAGAATACCTATCAATTTCATCTGCAAATGCTCTAAATACTAATTGTAAATCTAAATAATCCTTCTTCAAAAGAGCTTGTCCCTCTTCATCTTTACCACTATCTATAAGAATAATTATTCGCCCAATTAAATCAATTGCTTCTACTTCAGCATCTTCCAAAGCTCGCACCATCATCATGTTCCCTATATAGTTAGCCTCCAAAACGTCAATTGATTGATGTAATTGAATAATTTCTTCTTCAATGAGCAATTTAAGCCTATCTCTATCAGACAAATCATACACATATTCCAAAATATAACTCTCCAAAGCATTAATACTTGACTTAATTTGCTTTGCCGAATTAGTAACTAAAAATGAATGTTCATAAAAATGTTCTAACTCTAAATATATCCCTGTAGTTTCCATTATAGTAAGTAACATCGCACTCAAAAACATTACCCCTATCGCTAAATAACTAGTCATCAACCTATTTTTAATACTAGTATTAACTCTCAATTTTGTGGCTAACTTATTGCCCCCTAATTTTATCATAAAAACTCCCTTCCATTTTAACCAATTTACATTCAGATAATATTGATGTTTAATTATTATTATTATACCAAACATACTTTGTAATAAAATAGATTTAATATAATCTTAACATATACTTTACATGAAAATAAATGTATTGCTAAATTTCCACATTTTTACGCACAAAAATATACTTACAACTAACTATATATCTTAAGTTAATTATAAGTATATTCAAATTTTATTGTTAATCCAAAGCTTCAATGGAACATTTTGGAACTTCTTTTCGCAAAAATTGTTCAATTGTAGCATAAGGATATTTTGTTAGTAACTTTTTAGCCGTTGATGCTTCCAAACAACGTACATAAATTTCTTTTTTATTATTCCAAACTCGATAATATGTTCCCTTATCTTTTGGCAAATTATATTGCTGCATATAAATAGCAAAATCTATAAAATTTTCCACAGATATTTTTTGTTCCACAAGCAAAATTCCTGCATGAACTAAAGAAACATTATATGGGTCAGTTACTGAAGGCGTTGTATCATAAGGAATTACAGCACTTTTGGCAACATACAAATCTTTCATAATTCCCTCTTTTAAGTGATTAATTTTGCTAATATGAGGTTCAAAACGAAGCCTTGCAATTTTGTGATAAAACAATTCTCTTGCCACAACATCAAAAACATTACTAATATTTTTTTGGACCCTATATCTTATCTCTGGAAAATGCTTTGGAATTTTGGGCGTTGTTGAGGAAGTTTGACCTTGTGATTTTAATTTGGTTTGACGCTTTTTAAGTTGCGCCTCTTTTAAATCAGAATAATATTTATCAAAGTAAGTATGTGTACATTTTTTGAAACGACTATGTATACCCATCAAATGATTATTTCCCATAACTCTAAGATAGACATACCCCGTTACTATTGCATCATAAAGTGCAGTGTGATATTTATAATGAGGAACGTGTTTTTCGCTCGTTAATCGTAATATTAATTGCTCAATTTGAGTTGGAGGAATGTTGTAATTAGTAGCTTTTGTTTCTAGCGTACCCCTCCCACACATCTCCAGTTGAGTTTTAAGTGGCATTGTATTTAATAAAGATTTTTTCTTAGTCGTTTTTAGTAAAGATTTTAAATCATGCTCAAGACTCATTCCTACTATTTTAATAGAAGAAAGGGGTGCATACATTTTGCATGATTCCAAAAATCCGTTGATACAAGTATTAATTTGGTTGGTATTGCATAAATGATAATTATTTTGTTGATGAGAATACGTAATATTTTGTGCGCCAGATGGACTAATTACCACCTCAAGCACCCTTACAATTTGATTTTCTTTATAAAGTAAAATGGCAAGCTCACGCACAAAACCTTGGTCATTAAATTCGCAGTCTAGTGTAAAGTAAAGCGTAGGTGTTTGCATAGGTTCTCCTTCTCTAAAGTCTAACTTCAATTCTTATTTAAATAGTATACAAGATATGTCTTTATTATGATAGGGGAATTTTAAAAAATAGATTAACTCTTACAAAAATATGGTATACTTATAATATAGAAACAAAATTTGGAGGACAAAATGAAAGTTTTACTAATCGCATTTAATGCAAAATTTATTCATTCATCATTATCACTACGCTATTTAAAATCATATTGTACAGATTATAGTGAGCAAATTCAATTGCTAGAGCTTACAATTAACCAAGATGAAAACACTATTATAAAGGAAATTTTTACTCAAAATCCAACTATTATAGGGTTTTCTTGTTATATATGGAATATTGGATATATCAAAACTTTAATCCCTACTATAAAAAAAGTATTACCTAATGTAAAAATAATTTTGGGAGGTCCTGAAGTTTCATACTCATCAAGAGATTTATTAGAAGAATTTTCTATTGATTATTTGGTAGAAGGTGAAGGAGAAGAAACTTTTAAACAGCTATTAGATTTTGAACTATCTAATAAAATATCCATCTCTGAAATTGATGGGTTAGTATATAAAAAAGATGGCGAAATTATCGCTAACAATTGTCGATTACCACTAAAGATGGAAAAACTTCCGTTTGTGTATGATGATATTGCAGATTTGGAACACAAAATTATTTATTACGAAGCATCAAGAGGTTGCCCTTTTAACTGTCAATATTGTTTATCTTCTGTAGAAAAAGGTGTGCGAATGCTTCCTATTGAAAGAGTTAAACAGGAACTCCAATATTTTTTGGATAAAAAAGTTCCTCAAGTTAAATTTGTAGATAGAACTTTTAATGCTAGCAAAAGTTATGCCGTATCTATATGGGAGTATATAATTGCAAACGACAATAATTTTACTAATTTTCACTTTGAAATCGCAGTAGAAAAATTAGATGATAGTATGCTAGAAGTTTTAAAAGGAGCAAGAGAGGGGTTAATTCAATTTGAAATAGGTGTTCAATCTACCCATTTACCAACGCTTGAAGCTATCAAACGAAAAATGCCTTTTGAAAAATTAGAAGGAATAATTACTCAAATAGACTGCCTTGGAAATATTCATCAACATTTAGATTTAATAGTTGGCCTACCCTATGAAAGTTACAAAATTTTTGGAAAATCGTTTGATGATGTAATGTCAACAAGACCTCAACAACTTCAACTTGGATTTTTGAAAGTTTTGAAGGGTTCAGGGCTTTATATTGATGCCAAAAAATATGGAATTGTCTATAAAGATGAACCACCATATGAAGTTTTATATACCAACGATATCACTTATGCCGAAATTCTAAAATTGCATTTAATAGAAGATTTGCTAGAAAAATATTATAATAGTGGTAGATTTAGGGCCTCACTAGAATATTTCTTTACAATACTATTCTATAGTACTTTTGAATTTTTTGAAAGCTTTGCAAACTATTGGGAAGCCAAGAAATATGACCAGTTATCACACAAAAAAGAAGCTTACTATTTTAAATTATTAGAATTTGGACAAACTTTAGAAAACTGTGATGAAGCTTTACTCAAAGAATTAATTAGATGGGATTGGTTATGTCATGAAAACCCTAAAAATAAAGCAGATTTCTTAATTACTCTTGACCAACAACAATTTAAGTCTAACATTCACGCTAAATTTAAAGATGACGAATGGCTCAATAGTTTTGACACAAAATTTGTAGACTATACTCCCAATCAACGAATTAGAAATTTACATGTAGAACATTTTTCTTATAATGTAAAACAGTTTGGAATTATGGAACACGTGCCAATTAAGGTTCATCAAGCAGTTTTATTTGATTATAGCTACGAAAACAAACAACCTAAGTTTTATTTTATAGATAAAATATAGAAACAAAAACTTACTTTTGGAGTTAGAATTTTTAATTCTTGCTCCTAAGTATAATATTGGAGGATAAAACATGAAACATCATATTGATGCACTTTTAAAAACGCTAGATGAATTTTATGGAACAGAAATAATTTGTTATTTAAACCATGATACACCGTTTCAGCTATTAGTAGCTACGATTTTAAGCGCACAATGCACCGATGACCGAGTAAATATTGTTACAGCTGACTTGTTCAAAAAATATCCAGACGTTCAACATTTCGCTAATGCAAATATTGAAGAACTTGAATTAGATATTAAAAGTACAGGTTTTTATAAAAATAAAGCAAAAAATATTATGGCCTGTTCTCAAAGATTAATTTCTAATTATGATAGTCAAGTCCCTAAAGAAATTGAGGATTTAACAAGCCTTGCAGGGGTTGGGCGCAAAACAGCAAACGTAGTTCGAGGAAATATTTTTGGAATTGAAAGCGTTGTTGTAGATACTCATGTAAAGAGGATTAGTATCCGTTGGGGGCTTACAAAAAGCACTGACCCCGTTGTAATTGAGCATGATTTGATGGCAATTTTACCAAAATCTCATTGGATACGATATAATACACAAGTTATTGCTCATGGACGTGCTATTTGTACTGCCAGAAAACCACAGTGTAAAGAGTGTATGTTTTTGCAAGATTGCCCTTTTGGTTTGGAACAATTGCTACAAAATATGCCTCCTGAAGTAAAAATTTGCTTAGAAAAAGGACATATGTACTAAAGAAAGGAATTATTATGAATGAAAATCAACAAAAAGCTGTAACTGCTCCTCTTGGAACTACGATGGTAATTGCAGGTCCTGGAAGTGGAAAAACTTATGTTATAGTTGAAAGAATTAATTATATGATAAATAAACTTGAGTGTAACCCACTAAATATTTTAGTAATTACATTTACAAGGGCTGCCGCTGATGAGATGAAACAGCGATATGTACAAAAATACGGAAATTCAAAAGTAAATTTTGGAACATTTCACTCTACGTTTTATCGTATTTTACAAATGTATGATAGAGATAAATATAGTATGGATAAACTCCTAAAAGAAGAGCAAAAATATCAACTCATTGAAAAAATTTATAGAGAAGTTGGTAAGGGTGAATACGAAGATTTTACAGATACTTTTTTATCAAATTTAACTTTGATGCAAAATCAATTGATAAATATCAAGTATTATAATCCAACTGATTTATCAAAAGAAATTTACCAAAAAGTTTATATGGAGTATATGAAATATAAGGAGAGCGCTGGACTTTTTGATTTTGATGATATGTTAGTTGACTGTTATCTTTTGCTAAAAAATGAGCCACAAGTGTTAGAGTTTTTTCAAAATAAATTTAAGTATGTTTTGATTGATGAATTCCAAGATATTAACTGCGTACAATTTGAAACTTTACGCCTTCTCCAGCAAAATAATCCTAATATTTTTATTGTTGGTGATGATGACCAAAGTATTTATCAATTTAGAGGGGCAAGACCAGAATTTTTATTACAATTTGGAGATTATTATAATAATGTAAACCAAGTTGTTTTGGATACAAACTATCGCTCAACCCCTCCAATTATTGAGTTTAGTAATCAACTTATTCACTATAATAAAAATCGTTATGATAAAGTTATGAAACCTAATAAAAAAGGAAGTCAAGTCCCTATTATAGAAAATTTTGAGAGTACTAAAGAGCAAACTAAATATATCATTGACCAATTAGTAAAATTAAACAACGAAGGTCATATTTTAGGAGAAATTGCTATCATCTATCGTCTAAATATGCAGTCTCGACCAATTGTTGAAAAGTTGTTAAATATAAATCTAGCTTTTAAAGTTCGTGATAGTGTATATACTTTACACGATCATTGGGTTACTAAAGATATTCTTGCTTATCTACAGTTAGCACAGGATAAAACAGAGGTTGATCCTTTTATTAGAGTTTTAAATAAGCCTTCTCGTTATGCATCTAAAGACATTATTTATGCTCTAAAAAAATGTGAGCATAATCCCTTTCTAGCTCTAAAAAATATGGACCTTCCAAAGTGGCAAACTAGTAGATTTGATGAATTTGAACTTCACCTAAAAAAAATGCATTCAAAAACTTTACCTGAGCAAATTAGATATATTCGCCAAAATATCGGTTATGATGCATATATTTCTGAGCATTGTGCATATAGAAAAATTTCTTCCGAAGGATTATATGATATTTTAAATGATATTGAAGATTCTGTTGATGAACATAATTCATGGCAATCATGGGAAAATCATATGCTTGAAATAGCCAAAAATCTTCGTAATTCTCAAAGAGATAATCATAACAAAAATGCTATCACTCTAACAACTATGCATAGTGCCAAAGGGTTAGAATTTGATGTTGTTTTTATTCTTGATGTTGTAGAAGATGTTGTACCTCACAAAAAAAGTATGTTACAATCAGAAATAGAAGAGGAGAGGCGTTTATTTTATGTATCACTCACTCGTGCAAAACGTCATCTTTATATATGTGTTCCAAAAAAGCGCTATAATAAGGACGTTTCTCAGTCACCATTCATTGAAGAAATGCTAACTCCACTTGAGCCATTAAAGGTTGGAGATACAATTCGACATAAAAAATACGGAGTGGGAATTGTTAATAAAGTTGATGAAAATATTGCAACTATCAAATTTAAATCTGGAACAAAACCTGTAGATTATATATTTTGTTTTAAGAAAAAAATTATTGAAAAGGAGATTTTGTAATGAGTAAAAAAGTTAAGAAAAAAGAACCGTTTAATATCTATGAATTTACGTACAGACATAAGAAAAAAATTGTGGGTACTGTTAGTTTTATCATCGTTCTTAGTATGATATTTAGTATATTTGCACAATTTGCTTACGCCCTATAATTTTTAGTATAAAATAAAGTAAAAAATCCAAACTAATTGTATATATATCGCAAAGGAGATGTTGTACATGACGCAAATGGTAGCAGTTTTATCTGGGCTACTTATGAGTATTCAAGGGGTTTGGAATACAGCTTTAAGAGGATCTATTGGAACTTGGTTTACAAATACCATTGTTCAAGGGGTTGGGCTTTTGTCGGCACTTATCGGGCTTGCTGTAGTAAGAGATGCAAATTTGACTGGTCTACGTTCGGTTAATAAAATATATTTACTAAGTGGTATATTAAGCGTTGGAATTGTCTATACTGTAATTTTTGCAATCACAAAACTAGGGCCTGCTCAAGCAACAATGTTAATTTTAATTACTCAAATGACAGCCTCATATTTAATTGAATTATTTGGTTGGTTTGGTATGGAAAAGGTTGATTTTAGTTGGATAAAAGCCATAGGAATAGGCGTAATTTTAATAGGAATTGTTATATCCCAATATGCAAAATGACAAATGGTCAACCTTAATCGGTTGGCTATTTTTTGTAGGGCAAAATTTTTATACTTCTCACATAATAAAAACTGTTCCTTATAAATCTTGTCATTTAAGCTTGTCTGATATTGCTATCAATTATGCACTTTGGTATAATAAGTAATTGTAAACCTATCAAAAGGAGATATCAAAATGAAAAAAGTAAATACAATGTTATTAGTACTTTCGGCAATGTTTATAGCTATGGGGCTAGCATTACCAACGGTTTTCCATAGTTTTGGAATGGCTGGAAGTGTATTCTTACCAATGCATATTCCAGTTTTATTGTGTGGATTAATTTGTGGCTGGAAATATGGATTAGTAGTTGGGGCAATTATCCCAATTTTATCCAGCATCACTACAGGTATGCCCCCAATTTACCCTGTCGCAATTTTTATGGCGGCTGAAACGGCTACATATGGTGCAGTTTCTGGGTTTATGATGCAAAAATTCAATGTGGTTATAAGCCTTGTAATTGCTATGGTTGCAGGAAGAATTTCACTTGGAATTGCACAATTTATTTTAATTGGTGCATCTGGAAATTTAACTTTTCAATCATTTTTAGCAGGAGCAGTTGTTACGGCAGTTCCTGGAATTGTGTTGCAAATTATATTAATTCCTATAATTGTAATGTTGCTTAAAAAAAGTGGCGTATTAAATCGTATTGCGTAAAATTTTTGGGATAAGGGCTTTAAATCAAAAGTTGTTTCCTGTATAATGGTTAAAAATTGAAATGGAGGATTTCCCATGTTAAGAAAAGACGTTAATCCAAATGATACTTGGAAATTAGAAGATATTTTTGCAACTGATGATGATGTAGTAACTCAGATTTCCGAGCTAAAACAACCAATCGAAGAAATAAAAAAGTTTTAAGGAAGAGTTTTAGAAAATGGCAACACTTTATTTGAACTACTTTCAAAAGTTGATAAAATTTCTATAAATGCAGAAAGAGTTTATGTGTACTCAAACATGAGATTACACCAAGATGGACAAAACTCTTTTTATCAAGATTTAGCTATGCGTGCAACAAATTTAATTACAGAATTCCAAACTTCAACTTCATTTATGACTGCCGAACTTGGAAATTTAACCGAAGAACAACTTAATGATTTTCTGCAAAATTGTTCAGAACTCAAACTTTACAAAAGAAAACTTCAAGAAGTTATTCGTCAGAAAAAACATATTTTAGATGCTCAAACTGAATTATTGCTTGCACAACTTAGCGAAGTTACTGGTGCTGCTGACGATATTTTTAGTATGTTTAACAATGCTGATGTGAAATTTGATACTATTAAAGATGATAGTGGAAACGATTTGGCAGTAACACACGGAACTTTTATCAATCATATGGAAAATCCATCAAGAGATATACGAGAAAGCGCATTTAAATCGGTGTATAAATCTTATGAGCAGTTCCAAAATACTATTGCTACAATTTTTTCCACAAACATAAAAGAATATGATTTAATCGCAAAGTTACGCCATTTTGAAAGCCCAATTCATAGCGCATTAAGTCCAAATAATATTCCTGTTGAAGTTTATAACAATTTATTAGATACCGTAACAAGTCGTTTAGGATTTCTTCATGAATATGTAACACTTAGAAAAAATACTCTAAACTTAGAAGAACTTCATATCTATGACCTATACGTTTCAATGCTTCCTGACTATGAAAAAACTGTTAGTTATGATGAAGCTTGTGAAACAATTATTGAGGCTATGAAACCACTTGGAGATGATTATATTGAAGCTCTAAAGCTTGGATTTAACAGTCGTTGGGTTGATAAATATGAAAATGAAGGTAAGAGAAGTGGAGCATATAGTTGGGGTTGTTATGGAAGCCCTCACCCGTTTGTACTTATGAATTATACAGACAATGTTAACAATATGTTTACACTAGCTCATGAGATGGGTCACGCACTACATTCGTATTATTCGCACAAGACTCAACCATATCCATACGCTAGATATTGCATTTTTGTTGCAGAAGTAGCCTCAACTGTTAACGAAGCATTACTAATTAATTATTTGTTAAAAACTACAACTGACCCTGACTACAAAAAATATTTAATTAATCACTTTATGGAACAATTTAGAAATACTCTTTATCGTCAAGTAATGTTTGCAGACTTTGAAAAACAAGTGCATACAATGAATTGGGAAGGCACTCCTCTTACTGCAAAACTTCTTTATGATACGTATTACAATTTAGTTAAGAAATATTACGGAGATGATTTAACAGCTGATAGAGAGATTGGTTTTGAGTGGGCAAGAATTCCTCATTTTTATAAGCCATTTTATGTATATCAATATGCTACAGGGTTCTCGGCTGCCATTGCAATTTCAAAACGTATCTTATCTGACGACCCTCAAGCTATTACGGATTACAAGACTTTCCTAAGTGGAGGTTCTTCAAAAGACCCAATCGAGTTATTAAAAATTGCTGGGGTTGATATGAGTTCACCAACTCCAATTATTGAGGCACTCGACCAGTTCGAGTCTTTAATTAAATAAATGACAGAATTATTAAATATGTAATATACAAGAAGGATACTTAATGTGGTATCCTTCTTGTATATTTCCTCAAAGTGTATAAATTTTTATAAAATATCACCTTTACTTTGTCCGATAAATATAATAATAACAACTTAAACTTTGACATATTGAAAGAATGTGCTACTATGATAAATAAATTTTGGATTGTATTTATATATATTTATTGGTCGTTTTTATTGATTTTTAGCTTTTGTAGAACTTTTTTAGATATAAATTTATTTACTTACTGGGAATTTTCGCATAATGTGATGATGCAAAGTCAACTCCTTCCAACTTTTACAAAAATTATACTTTTAATAATATATACTGCATTTAATGTATATACTCTTGTTAGTTTTAATAAATTATTTGAGGGAAAGAAATATTAAGTTATTGACTTTTTTAGCATAATCTCATCTCTTGAATTGATAATCTCAAGTCTATATCCATAAAAAACAAATCAGATTAAATCAAAAAAAGATACCCAAGTTGGTATCTTTTTTAATAGTGTTCGATAGCATATTTATAAGCATGTATAAGTTTCTTAATTGCTACTTTTGAAAGTGAGAAGTCTGGATTTACTACTTCAAATCCATGATACATATGTTCATAAACATCACATTCAGCATTAACTCCAAAATCATTTAATCGACTAACATATTCTATAGTATCATTACAAAACGGGTCTTCCCTCCCTACAAAAGTATATGTTGGTGGCAACCCCAAATAGTCTATTTCTAAAAGGGGTGAGGCATATTTAGGGATATCATCAGCACCATAAAACTCTCCCAAATATACTTTCCACGCAACTTCATTTTGTCGTAAATTCCATAATAAAAAATCGTCTTTTACTGTGCCATCATAAATAGTTTTGTGGTTAATCATTGGGTAAAGTGGCATTTGGAATGATATATCAACTTCTTTTTTATCTCTTGCATAAAGACTCAAGGCAGCCGTTAACCCTCCTCCTGCACTAACCCCTCCTATCATTAGTTGATTTTCATTAATTCCAAGACTTTTTGCATTATTTTTTGTCCATAATAAACAAGTATAGCATTCTAAAAGTGCTGTTGGATATGGTTTTTTAACAGATAATGTGTAATCTGGAGCAATAACTACTGTATTAGTATTCATAACAAATTTTTCGATTATTGGTTCTTCAGTTTCGGGGGTTGCCAGTGCATGCCCACCACCATGAAGCCACAAAAGCCCCGTAGCATTTGGTTTTGTATTTTTTCCTCTATAAATTAATACACGTATCTTTTCATCGTTATCAAATTTTATATAAACTTCTTCTTTTATCAAATTTTTATTTTGTATATATGGAGCTTTTTGCATACGTCTACTAAGTTTTCTTAGAGATTTTTCATCATCAAATTTTATAAATAAATTAACTATAACTCCTCTTTTTCTTATTTTAGGAGATATATTTTTATACTTTTTATTAATTTTATGATTAATTATACATAAACCAGTACTCAATCCTGTCCCCATTACTAGAATTTTTTTATTCATTGCTTGCCTCCAAATTTATAAAGTATATTAGCAATAATTATAGGGTACATTGTAAACTTAATCAACCTATTTTTAATGGGGATTTCTTATTTTTGTAATAATTTTTGTAACAATTCTAGCTGAATATAATATCCTGTTTCATCTTGGAAAATAGGTAGCTCTTCAAAACTTTCTTCTCCGTTAATTATAACTTTATTTCCGTTGATGATAATTTCACTATCAGCAAATAACGTGATTTTTTCATCTGGATATGCCAAAATTATTTGTTCATCTATAATTTTTAGTTGAATATTATTTGCCTTAATATATTCTTCTAACAAAATATAGGTTCTATCCAAAACTTGCATAAAAGTATATCTTCTTCCATCTAATTCTCCTATATACCAATTGCTATATAGATGCATTTTTGGGGATAGGGGTAGTAATTTTGATTGAGATGGCAATTTTAAAAACTGGTCAACCTGTTCTAAATCTATAATATTATCAGCATTTTCAATGAGTTGAGGCAAAGTAATTTTTTCTTTATTTACCATGACGATATCATTTCCAACTTCAAAAGTTAGACGGTTTCCATTAAATATCAAACTAATAATATTTTCCTCTTGTTCAATTTCTATATTATGTTGTTTGGCATAGTCCTCCAAAGTCGGTTTTGGTTTTATAGTTACGGCTTGTTGCCCCATAGCTTCCCACATTTTTTTAAATATTTCAGCGGGATATTGCTCAACGGCTGCTGTTTTTGGATCTGTTGCATAAACAAAATATTTATCATACCCAACTACTACTAAAGTGTGAAGTGGAGATGCCCAATATACTCTCTCTCCTACAGGGTCAATCCAGCTATTTGTTATTTCTGCTTCTTTCAAACTCACCCAAACCATTACAGGTTGATTATTAGTTAATGAATTATATATATCATTTAGTGACGTATTTGTTAAATCTTGGGCTTGATTTGGTAAATAATTGTTAATCATTTTAATAATTGCTGGGGCATATATACCAAGTCCTCTTTCTGAAAATGGGCTGCCAATAAATGCTTCTGTTGGATTTTTTGCATACCACTGCTCCTCAACTATAATTATTTCATCTTTTGGCATATCTTTTGCAACCTGAATTTTTGATATGTCATAACCTGAATATTGAAGTAACATAGTAAGAGCTGTAGCCTCGCAACCTGTTGGTAATTCGGGCATCTGATTAATTTTTGGAATATCATATATCATATAACTATAGGGTAGTGAAGCTTCGTTTGCAAAGTTTATGTTAGAAACTGTTAGGAATGTTAAAAAAGTTATTATAGTTTTTTTCATATAAGTAGTATTCTCCTTTTAAATTGTAATATTAGTATCTAAAATTTGTAATACTTTTATTCATATGGCAGCAATTTTAATAGTAAAAATATGTATGAGATATTTATTATTTTTTGCAGACAAAAAAACCCTACTATTATTAGTAAGGTTAATTTTGTTATTCGGGTTTTGTTAAGAGTCTAGTTAAAGCTTCTTCGTAAGTTGAATTTTTTTCAAATATTATGTTTCCATGATGCAACAATCTTGTTTTGTCATAATAATCTATATATGCATGAAATTTTTCTTGGCTATCTACAATTTCATTGTCATATAACATTTGACTCATTTGTGTAGCCGTTGCATTTTGGGGGATAAATATCGAAACTTCTTCTGGAGGGTGTAGGGTTTCTCCAAGGTCAGTTTCTGGAGGTGCTGTTTGAGCTGGTGTCGCACTTCCTTGAGTAATAGTTAAAGGGGTTTCTGGCATAGTATTATTATTTTCTGGAATAGTATTTTCTAGTTGAGTTTCAAAATCTTCTGGTATCGGTTCTTCTTCAGTATTATTAAACTCTTCCTCAAAAATATCCAAAACTATATTTTCTATTAATGTTGTACCTGCATTAAATGCCTGAATTGGTGATACTGGTCCTTCTTCTTTGACATATTCTTCATCTAAAGAGCTTTCATCAATGTATTCCATTTCTTGAATATTTTCACCTTCTGGGAAATACTCATTTTCTGGAGCATCAAAATTTTCTTTTGCATATTCTATATTATTTTCGTTGTAGTTCTCGACGTTTGGTGTTGCTATATTATTTTGATTTATAATATTATTGCTATCATCATTAGAGGCAACTTCACTTCTCATACTTTCAATTCCAATAACTAAAGTAACTCCTCCTGTAATCATAAGCCCAATACCTAGGCCAATTAACAACACCATAAGCGTTTCTTTTTTCATCTATTTAAGGCCTCTCTTTTTCTGCTCAAGCGAAAGGATTAATTGTATCTCTCCTTTGCCTCGTTGTAATTGTCGTGCAATCTGCTCAACGTTCATTCCCTTATTTGCTAGGTATAGGACTTGCTCATTTTCCGTTGTGCCATAAGCTGAAACTTCATTTTTAATTTCATTATCCAAACATTTATCAAAAATTTCTTTTTTTGTTGCTGTTGGTAATTTATCGCTTTTGTTGGATAGTGCTTCTACTTCTTGGTTTTTTATATGTGCTAATCCAAATATTCCTACTAAAACGATTATTAATCCAATACCTATTAGACCAAGCCCAACATAGGGCAAATTTTCTATCATTGTTCCCATTTATTCTCCTTCTGAATTTAAAATTATATTATACGAAGTTAAATTAGTCATAGATATTTCGTTGTAAGAATACTCACATTAGTAAATTTTAATATTAGTTTAGTTTCACTTATTTTATAATGGAAAAGATAAATTATACTTGTGTAGTTGCGGTCTTAATTTTTTTATTGAATTTGTGTGTAGTTGTGAAACTCTTGATTCTGATACTTCGAGTATGTGACTAATCTCTTTTAATGTTAGCTCTTCAAAATAATATAATTTAATTACAAGTTGTTCTCGCTCTGACAAACTTTCAATTGCTAATCGTAAAATTTCCATTAGCTCTTGACGTTGTATTTGTTGATCTGGAGTTTGTGTTGCTTCATCTTTAATACTACCGACATACCCTTCATGTTCATCAATTGAAATTAGAGTATTAATATTTGTTTCTTGCATCAGCCTAAAATATTCTTCTTCATTTATCTCTAAGGCCTTCATAACTTCTTCTTGTGTTGGAGGTCTACCAAATTCGGCTTCCATTTCTAAACATTTTTTAGTCAAGTCTTTTTGCTTTTTGCGTAGTGTTCGTGGTACCCAATCTAGTTTTCTAATTTCATCTATTATAGCTCCCCTAATACGTAGGGAAGCATAAGTTTCAAATTTTACTTGCTTTTCGTGGTCAAATTTATCGATAGCATCTATTAATCCAATTACGCCATAGCCCATAAGGTCATCGACTTCGACGTAATTGTTTAAATAAATTCCGAGCCTTCCAGCCACGATTTTAACGAGTTGGGCATAATGTGCAATAAGTGCTTGTTTAGTTTCTTTTGAAGCATTTTGTCGGTATGTACTCCACAATTTACTTACTTCTTTTTCGTCCACCGTTAATCACCTCTGTTTTCTATATCTCTTTATGCCCATGACCAATTGTTTTAATTAGTAACACTCCTGTATCTAAATTAAGTTCAATTGTTCTTCCATAGTTAGCTCCTACTTCACTTGCAACAATAGGAATTCTTAATTCTGCAAGCTTAGTTTTTGTTGCCTGAATGTTTCTTGCTCCAATTCTTAGTGTATCGTCCATGTTATTAAATTCAAACATCTGCGCTCCACCAGCAATTTTAGCTTCTAATTTTGATCTATTAACGCCTTCTTTTAATAATTGATTTAACAATTCATCGATACCAGTATCTGCAAATTTTGCTAAATTTTTATTATTTTTGATTTGTGTACTATCTGGTAACATAACATGCGCCATTCCACCAACTTTTTTCTGACGATCGTAAAGTGTTATCCCTACACAAGACCCAAGCCCTAGTGTTGTTAAGGTTTCTGGGGCTTTTCCTACCTTTAAATCTGCCATACCTACTTTAACTATTTTGCTCATAATAAACTCTCCATCGCCCCTATAATACGTCGTAAAGAAGAATCGTCAACTACAAATACATATCTACCTTTAATTAGGTCTTCATTTCCTCTTACGCTCGTTTCTACTAAAACTAAGTTCTCATAATCTTCACTGTATGCAATTGCTGGTAGAGATAATACTGCTCCTGCCATATCAAATGCTGTACGTGGAGGTGTTTGATTGATGTCTAAAGATGTTAATGTTGTTAATGCATTTAGGTATGAACCAGCTAAAATGTTTCCAACTTCACTAAGCAGAGAACGCTCCATCTCTCCTATTGAAAATACATCTTCTACAGTAATTCCCATAACTTGGTTAATAACTTGAACAACACTATCAATATCAAATACTAAAAGTAATAATCCTCTAACATCTTGAATAATTTCAATTAAGTTTACTGCAACGTAACTTTCTGGATCACCAAATACTGTTTCTAATTCACCAATATCTCTTACCTTTACGTTTACAACTTCCATATGCACTCGGGCATTAATAACTTGCGATAATGCTGTAACTGCGTTTGCCGCGGCAATATTTCCTGCTTCTCTTAAACAATCTAACGATTCCGTTGATATGTCTTTGTATGCATCTATCATTTCAAATCCCCCCTATTCACTAATTTCAAAAGCTACTTCAATTAATCTTGGGTGGTCAAGTAGTGTAATAATTTCTTCGCCGTCTTCCATTTTTCCAACCCCAATAATATAACTTGAATCAATTTTTCCTTGCATAGAAGAAGAATTTTCAATTTGATCTCCTTCTAGGCCAACAACTTCTTTTACCTTATCAACGATAAGTCCAACCATTGCATCTTCCATACGTACAATGATAATTCTTGTACTATCTGTTGTTTCCATCTCTGGCATATAAAACACTCGTCTTACATCTACAACAGGAATAATCTCCCCACGTAAATTCATAACTCCACGAATGTTATATGGCGCATTTGGTACGCGCATTATACTTTTCATTCTTTCAATAATTTGTACACTCTGAATGTCAATTCCATAATTTTGGCTATCCATCTCAAAGATTACAAACTGTCTAATTGTTGATGCTTCCGTCATTTTTTTACCTCCTATACTAACGTGTTAATATCCAAGATAAGAGCAACTTCACCATTTCCAAGAATAGTAGCTCCAGCTATCATATGAATATTACCTAAGTATTTTCCAAGTGGCTTGATAACGATTTCTTGTTGTCCTGTTAATGAATCTACAACGAACCCAACTTGTTTTTCACCTTTTTTAACAATAACTACGATTAAGTTATCCTCTTGGCTTGACTCAAGTCCTAAAATAGAATCAAGTCTAACAATTGGAATTACTTCCGTTCTTAACACGATAACTTCTTGATTTTGTACAAGTTTAATTTCATCTCCTGTGATATTTTCAATGTTTTGGATTGTGTTAAGTGGAATAGCATATTTCTCTCCACCAACATTAACCATTAACGCTTGAATAATCGCAAGTGTAAGAGGTAGTCTTACAATAAATCGGCTTCCTTTTCCAAGTTTTGTTTCAACTTCAACAAGTCCACCAAGAGCAGTAATTTTACTTTTTACTACATCAAGACCTACTCCACGTCCTGATAAATCTGTAATTTGTTCAGCCGTACTAAAACTTGGTCTAAATAATAAATCAATAGCTTCTTGCTCTGACATACTATCAAATACTTCTCTTGAAATATCTCCACGGTCAAACGCTTTTTGTTTAATTTTTTGAGTATCAATACCTTTACCATCATCTTGTACTTCAATAACTACGCTGTTTCCATCTTGGTATGCACGAAGATTAATTGTTCCTTTTTCATTTTTACCAATTGCAATACGTTCTGCTGTAGTTTCAAGACCATGGTCAGCTGCATTTCTAAGAATGTGAATTAATGGATCTCCAATCTCATCTACTACTGTTCTATCTAGTTCAGTTTCTTCCCCAGACATTACAAGCTCAATGTTTTTCCCGATTTTTCTTGATACGTCACGTATCATACGAGGGAAACGGTTAAATACTGTTTCAACTGGAACCATTCGCACTTTCATAACAGCATCATGAAGGCTTGTTGTAATACGCTCTAAGTATTCTACCGAGTCACTATAGTTGCTTTCTGAGTTGCTCATATCAGCCTCATTTAATCCTTCTAACTGAGTTTTGATAATGATAAGCTCACTAACTAGGTTCATCAGTGTATCAAGTCTTTCAATGTTAACACGTACACTTTTCCCTGCAACTTGTTGTTTTGCTCCACCTGCTGCTGGTGCTGGCGTTGAGGCTGCTGGTGCCGCTGGTGCTGGCGTTGAGGCTGCCGGTGCTGCTGGTGCTGGTGTTGGCTCAACTTTTTCCTCAGCAATTTGTACTGGAGTTTGCTCTAATACATCAATTGCTACACCTTCAACTTCAGCTGCTGTTTCTACAGTCTTATAAATTTTGTCGTATTCTTCTTGTGTTAAATAATATAAAGTAAATTGTTGGTCAAACTTTTCATCTTCAATATCTTGAACACTAGGAACAGTATGTATAACTTCTCCCATACTTTCTAGGTCATTAAAGATTACAAAAGAACGAGCTGCTTTTAACATACAATTGCTAGATAATGTAATTGTAATTTTGAAAGCATGTAACCCAGAACGAAGTGCTTCGTCTTTAACTTCTGCAACTTCTGCAGGTAAATCAGCGTCTGGTGGTGTAGATGATTTTGTTTCTGCTCCTCCTCCCACTGCTGGTGCTGCCCCCCCTGCTGCTGGTGCTGCTGCTACTGCACTTGCTCCTTTTGTTGCTAATATTGCTTCTAGTTGGTCAATCAAATCACTATAACTCTCATCACCCTCGCTAGAAGTATTAATAATTTGATCTACATAGTTTTCTAGTGCATCTAAACATTGAAAAAGAATGTCTAGCATCTCTGGTGTAATGTGCAATTCACCATTTCTAATTTCAGATAACACGTTTTCTATACTATGTGTTAAACTTTGCATTCTTACAAAGCCCATTGTCCCTGCCATACCCTTTAATGTATGTGCAACACGGAAGATATCATTTAAAACCTGAATGTTATCTGGCTCGCCTTCAAGCTTTAAAAGGTTCTCATTAAGACTTTGTAAGTTCTCTCTAGATTCTTCAATAAATATTTGCAAATATTGATTCATATCCATAGAGTAATCCCTCCATATCTTTTACTAAAATTTTCTGTTTTTATCTAAATTTCACGCCAATATATAATAATATGACGTTGATCCTTTGTTTAATGCCTTCCTATATAAAGAATGACAAATTTATAATCCTATTATATTACAAAATTCTATTCCAAACAATTAAATTATTTATTTAAGAATTTTTATTAGCTAAAATTCGTCTAAACTTGTCTTTTAAACTCTCTTTTTGAGGAGCAACATCACTCATATTTAGTAATTTTCTAGCGACACTTGTATAACCAAGGCTAGATGGAGCATTTGCATTTACACTTTGGATTGGTTGTTGTGCTTTTATGGCCTTAACAAGTTGAGGGTCATATGGTATGCAACCACCATATTTAATGTCAAGGCCTAAAAAGTTCTTTCCTGTAACTGCGATTTTTCTATATACAGCGTCTGCTTCTTGCTGGCTATCTACTCTGTTTACTACTGCTGTAAAATTTGGTTTTAATCTTAAATCACGAACAAAAGTTTTTATTAATGCATATGCATCTGTTATTGAAGATGGGTCTGGTGTTATTACCAAACATACATCATCTGCCATCTCACAAAACTTGATAACAGTATCATTAATTCCTGCTCCTGTATCAATAATTAAAGTATCTGCTACAAATGTAAGTTTACTAAGCTCTTCTGCTATCATATCTAGTTGGTAATCTTTCAAAAATAACATCTCTCGTACCCCAGAACCCCCCGAAATAAATGGTACATCATGAGGAGTGTACGTTATTATATCTTTAATCCCGTACCCCCCTTCAATCAGATGGGCTAAACTATATGTTGGGCGTTGTCCCAAAATTAAATCTATATTTGCAAGCCCAAAATCTGCATCTAATATTATGGGCTTTTGCCCAAGATTTTTTAGAGCTACAGATAAATTAGCCGAGAAATTACTTTTTCCAACGCCACCCTTACCACTTGTTACTGTAATAATTCTAAAAGGTTTTTGTGAGTCAAATTCTTTGTTCTGTATCATATCACGTAGTCGTGACGCTTGATCACTCATATTTTACTCTCCCTATTAACAATTTAACATACTGCAAACTCTCAAATTTTTCAATATCTTCTGGTACTGCTTGTCCGTTAGTCATAAAGGCTATTGGTTTTTTCGTGCAATACGTAATATTCATCAAGTTCCCTATTGCATCTGTTTCATCTAGCTTCGTTACTATTAGCGAAAAATCTTTTGCCACATTCTCGTATATTTTAATTATATTCTTAATATCTCTATAAGATGTGCTAATATTTAATACTAAGAAAATTTGGCGTTCTTTTGGCCATGCAAGAAGCCTTTTTAATTCATCTAATTGTTCTAGGTTTTTGTGAGAACGACCTGCCGTATCTATAAAAATATGGTCTGCGTCTTTCCATTTTTCAATGTATGTTATTACATCTTGTTCATTGTAAATAGTTTCAATTGGTACACCCAAAATCTCTGCATATGTTCTTAGTTGCTCAACTGCTGCAATTCTGTACGTATCTGCTGTAAGAAGCACCACTTTTTTCTTTTCTTGTAATACTTTCATAGCTGTTAGTTTTGCTATTGTAGTAGTTTTTCCAACTCCTGTTGGCCCAATAAAAAAGTTTACTTGTGGCAAGTTGTGATTAAATTTTGGCATTAGCTGAGTTAGTGTTCCATATAAAGATTTACTTATTTCTCGAACATCATCACTTGTAGTTTTTGAGATAATTTCATCTATAATTTCAGGCTGAATTCCCTCTTCCAAAAGTGATGCTCGTAAAAATTCTTTTGGGCTACTTATATCATTACTTATTTTGTCTTCTTTTTGGGTAGTTAATACCTCAATTTCGTTTTTTTGTACTGGATTTAAAAGGTCGTCCCACCCAGTTAAATCATTTTCGATTAACTGTTCCTCATCTTCTTTGTGATAAGATGGTTCTTCATCTTCTAGGGCAATTGTAATACACCATTGAGACTTATTAAATAGCCCAAGTAGCCCAGATTTTTTTTCCTCTTGGCTACTTATAACTATTACATCTTCCCCATAGTCTTTTTTTATTTGCTCTTGAAGTTGTCCCTCGCTCTTTCCAGTAACTCTTAAAATCCTCATTATACGCTCACCATTCCTATTGATTGAATTTCAACGCTTTGCTCAATTTCGTTGTATGATATTACGGTTAAATCTGGTATATATTGTTTTGTTAATTGTTTAAAATAAATCCTTACTATTGGTGAAGTTAAAATTATTGGTTGAAGTCCAAGAGATGATAATTTTTGAACTTCTTTCTTTAGTTTAATAATAATGTTTTGTAAAGTTTGTGGATCTAGTGCCACGTATGAGCCTTGTTCTGTATGTTGCACGCTACTCATTATCATTTGTTCTATAGCTGGATCTAGAGTTATTACTTGATTTGTTGGATTTAAAAATACTTTTTTAGAAATCGCTCTTGACATACCTTGACGAACATATTCTGTTAATACATCGGTATCTCTAATGCTTGGGGCATAATCTGCTAAAATCTCGCAAATTGTTGGTAAATCTCTTATAGAAATATGCTCGTTTAATAAATTTGCCAAAACTTTTTGAATTTCTCCAAGTCCTAATAATTTTGGTGTTAACTCTCCAATTAGAGCCGAGTGTACTTCTGAGATATTGTTTAATAATGTTTGTGTATCTTGTCTTGTTAATAGCTCAGCTAGGTGAAGCTTAATAACTTCTGTTAAGTGTGTTGCAATAATTGATGGGCAGTCTACAACTGTATATCCTTTTACTTCTGCTCTTTCTCTTTGACTTTCTGTAATCCATAATGCTGGCAGTCCAAAGGCTGGCTCAGTTGTTGAAATACCATCAATTTCTTCTTCAACATATCCTGGGTTCATCGCCATATAGTGGTCAAATAAAATTTCTCCACGTGCAACTTCAATCCCTTTAATTTTAATACTATAAATATTTGGTGGTAACTGAATATTATCTCGTAGCCTAATAATTGGTACAACTGTTCCAAGTTCTAGTGCAATTTGTCTACGTATCATTACTACCCTATCCAACAAGTCCCCACCTTGATTTACATCGGCAAGAGGGATAATCCCATACCCAAATTCAAGCTCAATTGGGTCAACTTGTAATAAGTTTACAACATTTTCTGGCTTTCTTGTTTCTTCGGCTGCTTCATCTTCTGTTGCAATTTCTTCTTCAACAGTTGCCACTTTGCTAGCTCGTTGAATTCTGCTTGCTAAAACTAGCCAAACAATTGCTACTGGTAATGTTACGGCAAGCCCCATAGGAGTTAATGCTCCCAAAAGTACTAATACCCCAGCTACTAAATATAATACTAATGGTGAACCTACAAATTGCATAAATAAAGTTTCACTCATTGCCTTATCTTTTTGTTGGTTTTTAGTTACCAAAACCCCTGTTGCAATTGATATAAATAGTGCAGGAATGGCACTTACAAGACCGTCTCCAATAGTTAAAATTGTGTATGTGCTAAGTGCTTGCCCAAATTCCATATCTCTTGTTACCATACCGATAACAAGTCCTGCTATAATGTTGATTGCTGAAATTAATAAACCAGCAACGGCATCATTTTTTACGAATTTTGAGGCCCCGTCCATTGCTCCAAAGAAGCTGGCCTCATCTTGTACCTTTTGTCGTCTTTCTTTTGCTGTTTTATCATCAATAAATCCTGAATTCAAATCGGCATCAATCGCCATTTGCTTCCCTGGCATCGCATCTAGTGTAAAACGTGCAGAAACCTCAGCAACACGCTCAGAACCTTTTGTAATAACCATGAAGTTTACGATTGTAATAATTATGAAAATAATTACCCCAATAACCAAATCTCCTCCAGATACGAACTCACCAAACGCCTCAACTACTGGCCCTGCATCGGCTTTTGTCAAAATTAACCTCGTGGAAGAAATATTCAAACCTAGCCTAAATACAGTGGTAATAAGTATCATAGTTGGAAATAATGACAAATCCAACGATTCATTGGAAAAAAGAGAGCTTAGAAGTACCATTGAACCAATTGATATATTTACAATCATAAGAACACTTAATATTTGTTCTGGTAATGGAACGATGATAAGTCCAATTATCGCAACAACAAATATCCCAAGTATTGCATCTGACATTCTAAAGTTCATACTCATCTCCTTCCGTTTTTCGTGTCTTCTTCTAATTGGTAAACATATGCTAACACTTGTGCAACTGCCTGATAAAGTTCTGGTGGAATTGCTTGGTCAACCTCTACAGTATAATAAAGAGTTCTTGCTAGTGGTTTATTTTCCACAATCGGAATTTTATTTGCTGTACCTAATTCTCTAATTTTGGCCGCCATATGGTCTGTACCTTTTGCAACTACAACTGGTGCTTGACTATTTTCTTTATCATAAAAAATTGCTACTGCAAAATGTGTTGGGTTTGTAATAATAACATCAGCATTTGGAACTGATTGCATCATTCTCTTCATACTCATCTCACGCATTTTCTGACGGATTTTCCCTTTAATTTGAGGGTCCCCTTCAGACTGCTTATATTCATCTTTAACATCTTGCTTACTCATCTTCAAACTATCTTCAAACTTATATTTTTGATAAGCATAATCAAGCAGTGCAATAACTAAATACGCTCCTCCAACATAATAACCAATTTTTATTATAGTTTTGGCGAGATAACCAACAACATTTATAGTTGCCATGTCAGGAAATAAGAAGAAGGAAGGCATTTCCTGACTTAAAATACTAATAAAAATAGCACCTAAAAATACTACTTTAACGATACTTTTTGCAAGCTCAAAAAGTGTACTTAATGAAAATAACTTTTTAATTCCTTCAATAGGGTTCATTTTACTAAATTTTGGTTGCATAGTTTTCATACTAGGTTTAAACCCTACTTGCAAATACGATACTCCAAATGCTACGACTGCTAATACTATAAATAAAAAGGCATTTATAGTCAAAATTTTAATTAAAGTCTGCCCTACCATCGATAAAAACGTGTTTTTTTCAAAATTTAGCACATAGTATGGGATTTGTAAAAATAAATTTACAAACGTTTGTTGTATCGTTTCATAATAACTTTGCCCATAAACTGTAATATATGCAAAAAATCCTGTTATTAGTAATGCTGTCCCTAATTCTTGACTTTTTGCTACTTGACCTTCTTCACGTGCTTTTTCTCGTTTTTTGGTAGTGGCAGTTTCTGTTCTACCTTCTGACTCGGCAGATGCAAAAAACTGCAAATCAAATTTTATGTTCATGGCGTTAATCCTTGTACTATAGCATAAAAAATATCTGTTATGTTTTTAATTATTATATTGTTATAATCCGGAATTAGTTGTAGCAAAAATGTCATTAAAAATAATAATACTATTAGTTTAATTGGTAACCCAATAACGAACATGTTCATCTGTGGTGCTGCCTTTGCCAAAATTCCAAGTCCACAATCTATTGCAATAATTACTCCAAGTATTGGCATTGCTAGTCTAAATCCTAATTCAAAAAATAAACTAATGGCATCGGTCATCGGATACATCAAGTTTGGGTTGATTACTCCTGTTCCAACTGGTATTTGAGTAAATGTTTCTATCAAAGCTCTTATAAACCAATGATACCCCCCAGATAACATAAATATTACACTAAATCCTAGATAGTATAATTTTCCTAAAATCGGCACTTGTCCACCACTTGATGGGTCTAATTGTGTACTCATTCCAAGACCACCTTGCGTTCCAAATAAATGCCCTATTATATAATATACTTGGAAAAAAATAACTAAACTAAACCCGATAATTGTACCAATCATTGTTTCTTTAATAATTATCATAAAATATGCAAGAAAATTTTCGGCGTAATTAATGGGTTCTAATGGGATTGTAAAAAACACCATTAGGGATAAAATCCCTGTTAGACCTCCTGCCACTGTAGCTGGTAATTGTGTTTCAGTTACTAACGGAATAACTAAAAATGCTGCTACTATTCTAACTAATATTAAAAGCCAAATATCAGTATGTGCATAGAGGTGTAAAACATCATTCATAATCATAATATTTACCTACAAAAATGTCGAGAACCCAGTAAAGATCCTCGTCATAAAATCTACTAATATAGTAATCATCCATGGTCCAAATAGTATTAGTGCCATAAATACACACACAACTTTTGGGATAAATGATAAAGTTTGTTCTTGAATTGAAGTTGCTGTTTGGAAAATACTAACT
>LNZR01000067.1 GCA_002007365.1 Epulopiscium sp. Nele67-Bin005
ATGTGAGGTTAGAGGAGGAGGAAGCACAGACTGTTGTGTGTTTCCCTGTGATTCCTGTTTGAGAATTTTAAGTATGAGAATTTTTGATCGCGTAATCTGGACCAGACGGTAAATGTCAGTTGTGAAACTTCATAATCAGTAATCAGTGTTTCACAGCCTCTGCTTTTACCTTTAAAGCTGCAGCTTGTAACTTTGGGGTAAATATCAATTACTTTTTTGTGTCCTATTTGGAAAAAAAAATGTCACAATACCCACAGACAGCTATTAGCAAGTGACGCGCTCTGAACTCACTGTCATGATTCGGTGTTCTACACTGTGCTTCTTAGTAACAGGTGACATCGGTACGAGCTGATTAGCTCGTGCCGTGCTCTGACTCACCTCTGCCGACAACAGAGTCGGCTCGAGCTCGAGCTGAGACGGACCAGTTTACTCTGCTGCAACTTTCCCTGCAACCGTTTCGTCTCAGTTCAAACTGGACTTAAAAGAGAGAGAGACAACAAACGAAATAAAACACGAGCCGGAGCAAACGGCTGCAGCGAAGTTGCTTGCTTCCCAACGAGTGTCATGCTACAGCTAACGTTAGCTTGCTAGCTTTTTGCAGAAGTTATCTACTGCAACTTTAATAGTCACAATAAAAATTAAATGTAATAATCTTTTGTTTCAATAATTTAATTTTCTTCTTTAGAGTATGTTGAATCTTTTTGGAAACAAAAAAATTTGCGAAATGTTTGGTCTAATGCTAAACTTGAGTTTGCTCATTTGCTCTCTTGTTGCTAACTTCCATCGTCACATATGTCAGAGGAAGGAAATCGGCAAGCGTGACTAAATACAACGTGAATTAAACTTTAATACTGTTAAGCGAAATGCTTAAGAACAAATAACTGGAACCACAATGCAGATCAAAAGCGGTGACGAGTTTATTCCAAAAAACAAACAAAAGGCACAAAAAACTGAACAGTGACAGGGTCTGGTCCGAGGAAAAAGGAAACGAAAAACAGGGGCTGAGGCGTGTGGCAGAGCGTGTCTGGAGGAAGGCAGAGCACTAGGAAAAAACAGAGATAAGGCAGGTTAATACAAAAATCCAAATCCGTAATCCAAAAGGCAAAAGGCAAAATCCAAAATCCGAAACAGTCAAAAAACAAGTAAATACAAACTCGAAAGCAGAACAAGAACTAGGAGCCAAGAAAGTTTACCACGAGTGATTCAACAACGAACTGGCGACGAGTGGTGAGGAGGACTGGGCTTTAAACTGCAATGCTCATTCTTTGACCAACCTATTGAATATAAAAGGTTTTGCGCCTGTTCTAAATCATAATTATAATCAGTTAGAGTATGGTAAAATTCTTCATCTGCATACATTTTTACCATACTTGGTATTAGCCCAGAATTTTTAGTATCGCTCAAAAAACTCCCTCTTTCGGCTACATACAACAAAACTTCTCGGTTTGTAGCATGGCACAAAGCTTTTCTAACCTCTGGTATATTAAGTGGATAATTATTATAATTAAATGTATATCCAATTTGCGAAAGCTCTGGAACATAAACTTTACGCAATGTATCCCTATATAAATTTTCAATTTTTATCGACATATCAGGGCTTAACCCTCCATTTTCAAGGGAATATTGCTCCTCCAATATGCTAGTTGCAAACGCCTCTGATGAACCTCCCCTTAATCCTCGAATTGCCTCAAAAGGTAGTTGCATATAATAATGAGGATTTTTTATAAATGTTATTTCAGAAGTAGTTGTACTTTTAATAATATATGGACCTGAACATAAAACTTCTGTCGGATTTGGCTTGTAAGATAACATTTCTTTGTTAACATTAGCCAATATTTCATTCCCCTCTTTAGTTAAATAGTAAGTATTTGTAGCAGAGTTTAAAGCTCTATGTTGGTCTATAATTTCTTTGTACTGTATTGCAAAATCCTTATACTGCTCCACTGGCGATGTTATGGGATATGCAAAAGAAATATTTAATAATAACGGGCTTTCGGTTATATATTTTATTTGAATTGTATTGTTATCAAGTATATTTATAGCGTCGGCATATGACCAAAAATCTCCTCGACCAACTTGCATATAATAATTAGTAATTACGTCTTCTATTGTAATTGGCGAACCGTCACTCCATTTAATATCTTTTCGCAGTTTCATAGTTAAAATATTTTCTTCAAGTTTATAACTTTCTAACAAACTTTCTCTAAAACTTTTCTCTGGAAATGGTGAATAGTCACATAAATAATCAAACATTAAAGGTTGTATTGACCAATTTAACCCCGCTATATCATAGGGATTTCCATTAAAAGCTGGGGGAGGCTGAGTATCAATCAGTGTTGTAAGTACCTTTTGTGAATTAACATTTTGTGTTTCTAACTTAAATTTTGTATTATAAAGTTGAGGTGAAACAGCGACAGCATTAGTCGCACACGCAGTTATATTTACCGATATACAAATTAATCCAGCTGTATAAACAAATTTTCTCACCATCTCACTCCTTTATCCTAAATTTCATCTTTTACAACTCTTTTATGATGCTCCTCCAAATTAAATACTTCTGCATACAATGCCCTAGCTTCAATGCCTCTAATACTTTTTAGCTGACTATAATATTTTTTGTACGGATAACATTCACTATTATTTACAAACCAATGATAGTCTATTATTTTATTCCATAAATTAAATCCTTCTTCGCTAATTTTGATATATACATATTTTTCAAAATCCATTCCATCTTCCCAATTCTCGGCATAATATGGACCTTTTGCAAAATGTGGTGGATATTGCCGTTCAATTGACGCTAATCCTGCAAAAAATTGTGCATCTTTTACAACATTATAAGTCACTTCATGGTCTTTATGAATACTTTTTCTCCAGTGTGTAATTATGGTATCTGGTTTATATTTCCTAATTAAATCGCAAATTTCCCAACGAATTATATCATTATTAGGAATTTCTCCATCTTTATACCCAAGTATAACAGATGTAGCCTTTAATGCTTTTGCAAAATTTGATGCTTCCAATATTTTTTGTGTTTTATATTGCTCAACCGTTGTATTCTGTGGGTTTCCTCGCTCTCCAGCAGTTACCGAAACTATAATAATTTTGTCCGAATTTAAAGCTGCTGTAGCCAAAATTCCTCCTGCTGTTAACTCCATATCTCCAATATGAGCACCAATTGCCATAATAGTTTTCATCGTTTCAACTCTTTTCTCATAACTTGCCAAGATTTTACAATTTTAAAACCCTCAGCTTCATAAATACTTCTTGCATGATTATTTTCACCCGTAAATAGTGACATAAAAACTGCCCCTTCATCTTTTAAACCTTTGCATAATGATGCAAACAAAATTCTACCTGCCCCATACCTCCTATAATTTGAATGTATCCCCAACCCTGTAAAGTATCCCCTACCATTTGGGGTAACATATAGAGGTCCTGTAAATCCACAAACTTTATCCCCGTCAATGACAACTAGCATTGGTATATTATCCTCATGAACAGCCTGTAAAATTTCCTCTTTCCACTTCTTATTCCCCAAATCTTCAAACAATTCATCGAAATATTTATGCACTTCTTTATCATATCGAGTTATAAATAAATTTCTATCTGCTAATTCTTTTAACTTAATTTTATCTATATCGCTATATTCAAAATTATCCACTTGTCTATAATAAGTATTTTGTAAAATAACATCTCTATAACGCATATTTTTGAAAAATAAATAGGCAATTGTAGATACGTCTACCCCATGAGCGTTTGGGTGGTCATAACTTGGAGTTCTAGGGATAACCCACGGCAAATTTATTGGATTAAAAAAACTAATCTCCATATGAATAATATTACTATGTTTATTTTGTAATTTTTGTTCCATAAAATTAAGCAACTTTGTCCCTACTTGTTGCAATCTCCAATTTTTTTCTACAACTATAAAAGTTATATATCCAACTTTATCTCCAATTTGATAATGAGAATTTATAAATCCGATACATTCGCCTTTTTCCATAGCTACATAGTTATATTTAATTTCTCCATCTACATTAATATCAAGAAAATGTTTCCTAAAACTTGTCAATGTGAAGTGTTTATAGGCTAAATTTTCTTCATCAATAGCAGTATTTAAAAGGTGGCATACATCTTTAATTAAATTCACCTGTATCCTTTGAATTTCCATAATTTCCTCCTCTTTTAAGCTAAAATTTTTTCTTTTGTAATTTTGGGGATTGCCCCTACTAATTTTTTTGTATATTCATGCTTCGGATTTTGAATAGTCTCATACACTTTACCTACTTCAACTTGTCGTCCTTTGTACATCACAACAATTTTTCCATTTGGAGAAATATAAGAAGCTGTC
>LNZR01000068.1 GCA_002007365.1 Epulopiscium sp. Nele67-Bin005
GCCAGAACGTTGCTCAGCCATTCTCAAACACTCGCGCAAATGCCGCCAACCTCTCAACTGTCAGTCAGGTCGACGTAGCTCCTCTTTATATAGCGCGGCGTTAAGGAGGCAGGGCTGAGCGCCGGGCCGGCTTGTCTCATAACAAAGAGAAATTCTGCATTTGCCCCACGGACACTACACTGTTGGCTATATTTTTTGTACATATAGTTATGGCTCCCCCGACCTATTTTTTGCATATTTCATTTTTTTTTAATGCTATTACTGCTGTATTTGCGATAGTGCTCCTTTAACTGTCAGTTGTGACATTTCACAGCAGGAGATTCGACACTTCAGCAGGAAAGAACATTAACAATTCAAAGTTAACTTAGAAGAGAAGTCTGACAAAACTGCCAGATCCGATGTGACCAACAGGATTCACAGAACTGACTTACTTTCTGTATGGAAAAAATGAACAAAACATCACCTTCCTTTAACTGTTGACTGTTAATGGATCGGATGGAAACAACACCAGAAAATCTCAATATATTGTCATTACAGGAGTTTTTCTTTTTGTAATTAACACATATGTGTAAAGATTTCTCTTACAGGGTTTTCCTCCTTTTCTTTTAAGTCCTGAACAGGCCACAAGCCAAAAAACATCCCAACAGGTGGAGAGAGGACTCAGGGACTTCACTGTATTCACCATTTTATTTATCATCATAATTAACTTTTTATGTATGTGTTCCTGAGTTCATATTATATAGTTTCGTTTCAAAGTCAGAATAGTGAAAGTTTGGTTTTCCTAAAGCATTTCACAGATATGAAAACTTGTTTTAAGAGAAAAAGGAAACATTTATATGGGTTACCATCCAGATATATTCAAATAATACTGTGGATATTACAACATTTTGAAATTACTACAAAGACTGAAGCTATACATTGTGAAACTAACATTATGTAAAAGAAAAATTGAATCCAAGACAGAGAATTATTACTACATAAGAAGCTAGGCAACGTCAGGCTAAACAAAGATACACTAAAGAAAAATAACACAGGGAATTTTACTTTCTCCTAGGAGAAAAGAAAATGAATACAAGTTAAACAAAATATACCAAAGGTGGAATGAAACAAAGAAATGTAGGACTATTATTTTTAGGACAGATGGCTGTCATAGACTGACTTACATGGTTCTTTCTTACTAAATGTGACCGAAGGCAGTCTGGTTTTACAAATGGACATTATATTAAGCATTAGTATTATCATTTGTCATCATCTAGACTGTTATAGACACCAGATAACAGACAGTCAGAGAACTTGTTCAGTCTTAAGTCTGTTGCTTTATTAATAGTAAAAATCACTGTTGCTTTCATCAATCAAATCAATCAAATTTATTTTCGTATAGCCCAAAATCACAAATTACAATTTGTCTCAGGAGGCTTCACAAACTGCACAGACGTGACATCCTCTGTCCTTAGACCCTCTCAATGGGTGAGGAAAAACTCAAAAAAACTGAATCAATGGAAAGAATGAGGTAAAAATAAGAAACCTCCGAGAGAACCGCAGAGGAGGGATCCCTCTCCCCAGGACGGACAGACGTTTGTCATGGTTTGGGTTTCATTTCGTTGTTTCCTGTTTTATTTTGGTAGTTTTATCCTCTTGCGACTGTTCTGCCTTTGTGTTTCCTGTATTGTCTTGTTTTCCCTCCTTTTTGATTGCCCTGATTGTTTCCACCTGTTCCCCATTACCTTGTGTATTTAAGTCTGCGTTTCCCTTTGTTCTGTGCCAGTTTGTTCTTGTCCATGTGCTCTTGTCCAGTGCTCCTATGTTCCTCGTCCATCTCGTCATGTTCCTCGTCGTGACTCCATCTTGTCAAGTCAGGTTTTGTGCTCTTTTTTGATACTTTGTCTTGCTTTTGCAATTGACTTGTATTTATTTGATACTTTGTTTGATCTGTTCTTTTCCAAGTAGTTTTTACTCTTAAGAGTGATTTTTGTTTCTGGAATTGTTATTTTCAGTTTAGTGATTCTTTTGTTTCTGATGAGGTTTTGTCCTCCGTTGGAGTGTTTTTGTTTGATACTTTGTTATTAAAGACATTTCTTTTGCACCTCATTTTGTGTCATGCAGTTTGGGTCCAAATCCTCGTTCGGTTGTGACAGACGTGCAATAGATGTCACATGTACAGAACACAACAACAAAGTAGCTGCTACATCTTGGATTATGATATATGAGTCTATAGATCCAGAAGGAGGTGGAGTCCATGAGTCCAGGAGCACAGTCTATAGGTCAGATGTGTGATCTATTGATCGAGAATATCTCAGCAGCAGGTAAATTTTTGTGTATAATAACTGGCATCTTCGCGCCTCCTTAAACTTGATTATATTAATTGTTTTTAAGTATAGTGTTTTTTAAACCTAAAGTCAAGAAGTTTTATAATAAATCACCTAGATGCTAATTCTTAAGAATTTACTTTACATATTCTACATTTGATGTTAAATTAGAATTAAAATATTCTTTATTAGGAAAAATTTATATTTATTAGGAAAGGAAAGATTTTATGAAAGTAACGGTAAAAGTACCAGCCTCTACGGCTAATATCGGGACGGGTGTTGACTGTTTAGGGATTGGCCTGTCAAAATATTTAACAGTAGTTATGGAAGATAGCGATACATTTGAATTTATATTTAAAGAGGGATTTGAAAACGAAATTCCATTAGAGGATAACCTAGTTTATGAAGGAGCAAAAAGGATTTTTGATAAAGCAAACTCACAATTTCCTGTTGTAAAAATAACCATGTTCACTGACATTCCTGGCTCTCGTGGCCTTGGGAGTAGTGCAAGTGCCATTGTTGCAGGAGTATACCTTGCAAACGCTTGGCTTGGGGATATTTATGAGGAAAATATTTTAATATCTGAAGCAACCGCCATCGAAGGCCACCCAGATAATATTGTTCCTTGTGCAGTTGGTGGATTTACTATATCTATGATGGATGGCAATGATGTCCATTATCACAAAATTGTACCTAATAGAGATTTACGCTTTATTACAGCAATTCCTAATTACGAATTACCAACTAAGCTTGCTCGTTCAGTTGTACCCAACGAATTTTCTCGCCAAGATATTGTTACTCAACTTCAAAGAGCTTGTTTCTTAGTTGGAGCATTAGCTAGTGGTGATTTACGACAATTAGATATTGCAAGCCAAGATTTAATTTTTACACCAGCTCGTCATAAATTAATTCCAGGTTTTGATGACGTAACATCTAATGCTATGAAAAGCGGAGCTATGTGTTCTATGATTTCAGGTGCTGGTCCTACTCTTATTGCCTTTGCTACAACTAACCTTGATATTATAGCTGACTCTATGAAAGAAGGTTTTTCTCAAAACGATATAACTTCTAAAGTAGAAATTTTAAAGGCTGATACAAAAGGAGCTATAGTTATTGCCGAAAAATGACAAAATAAGTAGGTGGACTACCTAGAAAAATCTAAAATATAAGGTATAATTAAAGTAAGGTATAGGATACTAAATTACTTATCAGCCTATTTAATAAGTATCCCTTACCTTATGTTTAGGTTGATATTAGGTTTTGTACAAAAAATTTAAGTAATGTTTGTTGGCATTGCTTATATGTTTTGCATTTTTTTAAGCTTTCTACAAATGTATAATTGTCAATATTGCTCATAAATAATTTTATAAATAAATTAGATTGTTCAATATCATTGCAAGAGTTAGCATACATACACACTACTTTTACTTTTTTTGTGTTCCATATAATAGGTTCTGTTAAAATTGCAATTACCATGCTTGTCTTATAAGCAATATTTTTTAATGAATGAGGAAAAGCAATCCCCGCTTCTAAGTCTGTACTTACTAAGTCTTCTCTTTGAAATACCCCTTCTCTAAAGTCTTCACTAACATAATTTTCTTTCTCTAGCAAGTTTGTTAAGTAAATAATTATTTCATCCTTAGAGCTAAGAGCTAAATTTGGAATAAATAATTTTTCTGAAGTTATAGCTTTAATTACTTTTTTTGCCTTATGTTCCTCCAAATGATTTAATTTAGTATTAATTAAATCACTAATTTGATGTTGACAAGCTATATCAAAAGATTTTTTTATTATATAAATATTATGAAGTTCCACATTAAATCTATGTGAAGTGGTAATAATTAAATGATAATCTAAAACTGATTGCTGAATTTCTGTATTGCTAGTTAAGTTTGTGAGTCCTTCTATAATTACTTTATTTGAATTAACAACGTGTTCAATTTGACTTTGAATTAAATTTAAATTGCCTATACTTTCTGGAATATAAAGTAAGACTTTTAATTTAGTATTAAGTTGTAAGTTTTCTGAGAAATGGCTAAATGCTGTGGCTAAATATACCCCAATATAAGAAATTTCATTAAAATTAAAATTAACATTGTATTTTAGATTTAATCTTTCAGCTATCATGCTAGCCACATCTATTAAATGCATATATTTTGTAGTTAAATTATTCAATAAAGGGTTGTATAGTTGAATTCCAAGCTTAATTCTTGCCACTGCTATTTTTAGATGAAGTATAAGAGAATGTATTAAACTTGTTTCTTCCTCAATAAATTGAATTCCATTTTGAACTTTAATTTCTTTAAAAATCTCTAAACAAAATTCATAAAATTCATCTCTAACACCATACGATTTACTTAATTCGCTCTCAAATATTTGCATATGATGGTTAATGTATAAAATATGCTTCATATAATTTATATCATCTGTATTTAAATTTACATTAAAATTTTGATTTATTACGCATTGTAAATCACTAGCAATATTTTGATAATAACTAGAAATTTCTTCTTCAAAAGATGATACTAATTCATCATAGAATTTTGTATAATGATAATAATGATTATATATACTTTCTATCATTAAGGCTATATCCGTAATAAATCTGGTAAATGATAAATATCTTGTGGCATAATTATGCTTATTTAAAACTTTCATAATTAATATTCCTAAATACTCTAAGTGAATATTAGTAAAAAATTTTTGTAGGTCACTATGGCTTAAATCAGCAATTTGATAATTAGCTACTTCATACAAAATATTATTTGAGATAGCATAAATTCCCTCTAGCTTAATGATAGTATTTGTTCTTGTTATGCAAACTTGGTGCAGTTCCAATTCATTTAGTAATTTTTTTAATCTTCCAATATCTAATTCTATTGTACGTTCCGATACATAAAGTTCTTCTGATAAATCATAAATGTCTATACCTTCCATACTAAAAATTAGACTTTTTAATATATATATTATTCTATCTTGAACCGTGCTAATATCAAAGGCATAGTATACTGTGGCTTGATGGCTATTTATATTATATTGATACCCCTTTGTTCTAATAGCAATAATAGTATCTTCTCCACATACTTTTTTTATAGATTGTATTTCTGTTCTTACAGTCCTGTCGCTAATATTAAATATCTTAGCAATTTCATTTCCTGTTACAAAGGTTTTTTGTTGCTTTAAATATTCTAATATTTTTGCCTGTCGTTCATAAAGGTACATATTACACCTTCCTTTTATTAAATTTATCTAATTAATATAGATATTATACTATATGTTTCCAAATAATAACAGGGATTTATCAGTAAATATTTCTAAAAACAGACTACTTTTTTTGGAATATTATATTCCTATTGCAAAACGGAAATTGCTTAGTAGATTTATTTTTTGCATTTGTATATAATTACCTTAACAAAAGTAATCACCCAAATTATAAAGAAGAGGAGGTAATTTTATGGCATATGCAATTGACGAAACAGTAATCATAAATATTATTGTTTGTGCAGGCGAAGCAAATAGTTACTTACAACAAGCATTTTTAGAAACATCTACTGGTGACTTTAACGTCGTTGAAGAATTATTAACAAAAGCTAACGAATCGCTTGAAAAGGCTCATCAAGCTCAAACCGAATTATTACAAGCTGAAGCTCGTGGAGAACAGGCTGAAATCAGTTTATTAATGGTTCATGCTCAAGACCATTTAATGAATGTAATGTTAAGCAAACAATTAATCATTCATTTGATTAGTATGCAAAAAGAAATTAACGAATTAAGGGGGAAATTATTATGATAAAAGTAGCAGTTTTTTGTGCAGCAGGTATGTCTACCAGTTTATTAGTTAAGAAGATTAAAGAAGCATCGGTTAAAAGAGGTATCGAGCTTGAAATTGAGGCCTATCCAGAATCTCAAATGAGCCGTCATACTGATGTAGACTGTGTTTTACTAGGTCCACAAATCCAATTTATGTTAAAAAATGCTGAACAAATTTTTAGTTCACATAACATTCCAGTAAGTGCTATTAATAGTGTTGATTATGGAATGATGAATGGTGATAAGGTTTTAGACACTATTTTAATTCAAACTAAAAAGTAAGATATATCCCACTTTAGGTGGGATTACTTAAATTTAATATAAAGGAGATGAAGTATACAATGCTAGAACAAAAATTTCAAAAATTAATACCATTCTTTGTTAAGTTTTCAAATCTTAAGATAATTAAAACTCTAAAAAGTGGTTTTATTCGCACTGTTCCTTTTACTTTAATCGGTTCAATATTTCTACTTCTCATTTATTTTCCATTAGAGAGCTATAGTAATTTAATGATAAGTATCTTTGGGCCAAATTGGGCTGAACCGTTAAGTAAAGTTGTTAGTGGTACTTATGATATTTTAGCTATTCTTGCAGCATTTTCTCTAGGATATGAATATTGCCATGATGAAGGGTTGGATGGCGTTCCTGCTGGATTATTTGCCATAGCAGGTTTATTTATTATGACAGCTAATTCAACTATTTCAAGTGCTGGTGAAATAATTGGTGGTGCGGTACCTCTTGAATGGCTTGGAGGTAAAGGACTTATTGCAGCAATAGTTTCTGGATTGCTTGCTGGTAGTATTTATACTTGGTTTATTAAACGTGATATACGTATCAAACTTCCTGAAAGTGTACCACCAGCTGTTGCAAACTCTTTTTCAGCATTAATTCCTGGAGCTGCAATTTTAATAACATATGCATTATTACACGTTATAATTGGAATTACAACTGATGGAACTGTAACAGAAGCAATTTATTTATGGCTACAAACGCCTCTACAAGGATTAACAGATTCTTTACCTGGGGTTATAATCATGTCAATTATGATTTCACTATTTTGGTGGTGTGGTATCCATGGAGATGCAATTATAACAAGTGGTATTTTATCTCCTATATTAATCTCTAATTTATTGGCTAATCAATCTGTTGTTGATGCTGGTGAAACTTTGGTTGTAGGTGAAAATGCTGCTATTCTAACAGAACAATTTACCTTATTTATAAAAATGGGTGGAGCTGGAACTACAATTGGATTAGTTATTTGTATGGTATTCTTTAGTCGTTCTAAACAAATGAAGCAACTAGGTAAATTAGGATTTGGACCTTCTTTATTTAATATCAATGAGCCAATTATATTTGGTACACCGATTATATTCAATCCAATTATGTTTATTCCATTTTTACTTGTTCCAACATTTAACGCAATTGTAGCATATTTTGCTTTGTATAGTGGGTTGATACCACCATTCACAGGAGTAACTGTACCTTGGACTTTACCAGCTGTAATTAGTGGACTTATTATAGGTGGCTGGAGAACAGCATTATTACAATTAATTCTTATTGTTACAAGCGTATTAATTTATTTACCATTCTTTAAAATGCATGATAAGTTATTATTAGAAAAAGAATTAGAAATGGAAAGCGAGGCAAATTAATTTATGAGTACAAAAAATATTGTTCCAAATGGATTTTTATGGGGTGGTGCTGTTGCATCTAACCAACTAGAAGGAGCATATCTGACAGATGGCAAAGGTTTATCAGCTGTAGATATTTTGCCCTCAGGTGACAAAAGACATTTATATTTAAAAAATCCCCCAAGTTTAGAATTACAAGATGAGTTTTTCTATCCATCACATGAAGCCATAGATTTTTATCATAATTATAAAGAAGATATTGCATTATTTGCCGAAATGGGCTTTAAATGTTTTCGCCTATCTATTGCTTGGGTAAGAATTTTTCCCAACGGAGATGATACTACACCAAATGAAGCAGGCTTACAATTTTATGATAATATCTTTGATGAATGTGCAAAGCATGGCATAGAACCTTTAGTAACCATTCAGCATTTTGACACACCTCTTGAATTAGCAAAAAAATATGGGGGCTGGCGTGATAGAAAGCTAATTGACTTTTTTGAAAATTATTGCAAAGTAATTTTTGAACGCTATAAAGAAAAAGTTAAGTACTGGTTAACTTTTAACGAAATTAACATGATGCTTGAAGCTCCATTTATTGGTGGAGGTCTAACCTTTAAAGATGACGAAAATCAACTAGAAATAAAATATATAGCAGCTCATAATCAATTAGTTGCAAGTGCTTTGGGTGTAAAAGCTTGCCATGAAATCATTCCAGATGCTAAAATTGGATGTATGTTAGCGGCGGGTACAACTTATCCTTTTACAGCTAATCCAAACGATTATTTTTATGCATTAACTAAGGATAGAGAGTCTTATTTCTTTACGGATGTTCAAGTAAGAGGCTATTATCCAACCTATACAC
>LNZR01000069.1 GCA_002007365.1 Epulopiscium sp. Nele67-Bin005
TTATAAATTTCAAATATAAATCCAAATTGGTAAATTTTTATGTAAATTATAATCATTAACTCAAGTTACTTGTATGAGTTTCTTCCTTATTAATGAATATTGATTATTAGTGATTTTTCTAACATAATTTTAACATACTTCTAACTAATCATTAACCTAAATCAAATTATCAAGTTATATAATTTTAATAAATTATAATTTAAACTAGGAGGTATTTTTATGAAAATGGATTTTCATTGCCACATTTTATTAACCAACACAGCCCCTTTTAATATTGATTTATTTGAAAAAACTATACGCCAATCCAAAAAAATGGGCTTAAATGCGTTGGCTATTACTGAACATATGTCAGCTTTACACTTTGAGCAAATATTTGATTACTTAGATAAAACATACACATACAAAAACTTATACTTCGATTTAGATGGATTTAGAATATATACTGGCATGGAGATTGAAATTGAAAATAGAGGGCATATTTTAGTAATAGGTTATAAAAATGATATTATAAAATTAAGAAAAATTCTGTTAAAAACTTATATTGATGATGTTCCTACCCTAGAACAGCTTCTTGCCGAAACTCGTTCTTATAACATATTTATCATTGGCGCTCACCCTTATAGATTTGGCAGAGAATTAACAACTATCAATGAACTTTCTTTGCGCAAACTTGATGCTTTTGATTTAAATGGTCAAGATATCGACAGAAGAAATGATACCGAATATTTAGCTCAAAGCCTTAATGTTCCATTAGTGGGAGGTAGTAATACTCATTTATATATTCAGGCTGGAGTAATTCAAACCCATTTTGAAAAACCTTTTGAAACGATTGAAGAGCTAAAATTTATGTTAAAAAATAATCAACCTCACATTACTTCTCATTCACTTATTAAATACAAGATTAAATTTGCTGAATACGAAAAAAGTAAATTAGAGAAAAAACTTTACAGTTACAAATATTAATACTATATTTGCTCCTTCTTTTAATATTTACCTAAAATTAGTTGTTGTTATATTTTTGTTCTCACGCTCACTATATTATTTATAAAAACTTGACATATGCTAATAAAATAACTTATAATTTTAGGTAATAAGTGCATGAATTTTGTAGTCACTATAACGGATAGGAGCAAATATGTATAATGAAAATCATCAAATCTCCAATGGTGAATTTGAACAACTACAAGCAAAGCTAAAATTACAAAGCTTTAGCAATATTAATAGCATAGAAAAATTAGTAAATAGTAGACTTAACCTCGCTAACACTAAACGCCTAAAACTTGAACACAGAGAAAAAGTTATTAATTATGTTAGTAAAACAAAATATGTTCTTCACTTGTATTATAATGAGGCAAATAATCTGTATGTGCCTGTAACTATTCATAGCTTTGGCAGTCATCACCCTCACTTTCTAGTATTAGAATCTATCCATAAAATTACTAATAAATATTATGGAACAGATATAAATTATACAAGTAAAGGGAGAAAATCATTGCCACCCAATGTCATACCTGTAGTTTTTAATGTGGATACTTCAAAAAAATTTGAAGCTACTGAAAATCCTTACACAAATTTCTTAAATTATATAATTATCGATGTAAATAGGCAACTAGTGACAACCTCACTCAAAAATGATTTAAGTTTGGAGTTTTTACTTTATTTATCAAAATTAGAAACGCATCATATTTTGGTACAAGAGGCAGCCCTAATTCTTCAAGATAAAAAAACTCAGCTTATACAAAGCTTTTTAGAATTATTAATTAACTTTGGATACAAACAAACGGCAACTGATATAAAATATCTATTAGAAGGAAGTTCTTGCCAACTACCTGTTTCTGAACTTGATAAAGTCTTTCCTGTTGCTAAAACTTCATTCAAACCATCAATTTTGCCAGAATTACTAAAAAATAACTCACAACTATATTAAGGAGAAAATTAATGTCACAATTACAAATGAATACTACACGTTTTAACCAACTAAAAATTGATTTAGCTGATGCTGGAATTCGTAACGTTGATAGAATTATTTCTATTTCTAACGAGTTTTTACAAAGCAAAAATTCGCAAAAAAAAGTTTCTAGCCTTGACATTCTCACAAAGTTCCACAAAGATGATTTAGCTGATGATGAGCCATACGCATTGTTAGTTGATGAAATTAATAATATTTTTGTATTTTTAGACGTATGTAATAAAGAAGATATGAACATACGTATTTCTAATATTAGCAACAAAATTTTAAGCGAGGCACAAAATGAAGATGCAACAGTTGTTCCTATCGTTATAAATTTTGCTTCAAAGATTGAGAATACAGACGATTTATCATATTGTGTAGTTAATATTAATAAAATAAATGTGAGTGAACTTGTAAACTCAGCTCTTACATTTGAATTTTTATTATATTTATCCAACACTCAAAATTTTGATGAATTTGTAAATACTACTTACGCAGTTGTTAGCGAAAAACCATCAGAACTTTCTAGTAAATTTTTGAGATTATTAAAACAATATGATTATAAAGATGTTGTTGAAGCTCTCAAAGATAAATTAACGTTAGATATGCTTGAGAAAAAAGCTCCTAATGGTCAATCTAACACTGCAAATGTTGTTAAACACGCAATTATTAAAGAAAAAGCAAAAATTGCCCGTAGTCTACTTGCTGGAACTTCACTTTCTGATGAAGAAGTTGCACAACATGTTGGACTTTCGTTAATAGATATTGCAATGTTAAAAATATCTTTTCGTAAATAATTACCATACTGAACGTTTGGTTCATCTAGGGTTCAAGTCCCTAGTATGGTTTTGGTGACGCTCTTATTTACCAATCTCAAAAAATCAGCGTTACATATTCTAAATTATTAAGCAAAGGAGAACAAAATGGAAATCCCTTACAAAATGAATTCAAATGAATTTTTACAATTTAGAGAAAAATTAGCTGATGGCGTTTTTAATAATTTCAAAAAAGTAACAGCTATTACAAATTTATATTTAACATCAAAGATAGGTATAGAATTAAACACTCTAGTTCCTGTAAACTTACCATCAACTGAACATACTGCAATTTATGAACCTGACAGACTATATTATGATAAACCAAATAACACTTATATATCAATCGACTACTACTATGAAGGGCTAAACACACCAGCTTTAGCAGTTTTTAATAGTTGCAACGAAATTATTAAATATCACTTTAATTTACACCAAGATTTGGCAGTAGACCTAAACGAATTTAAGTTTCCAACAATTGTTCCAATCGTAATTAATTTTAACGAAAACATTGTTTTAACAGACTATTATTCATCTGCCAAAAACGCCAAAAACTTTGTAAATATCGAATATCATGCATTCAACTTAAATAGAACTACAGTAAAAAATTCTTTAGACAAAGCGCCAACTATAGTTTCTCTTTATTTATCTCATATCAATGATTATGATGAATTTATACAAGAAGCAACGGCACTTTTTTCTATGGCATCTGAAGAAGTTCGTGAGAAATCTTTGGAATTAATTACATCAATTGGTTATGAAGACTTAGCTAAATTTTTGGCTCATAAAGTTGACAACCAAATAAAACATCGTCTTTCTGAAGAAGATAAAAGCGAGGCTACTAAAAGATATAACCTTGCAAAACAACTTTTAGCAGAAGGTGATACTGCAGTTGAAGATATTGCTAAAGCCGTTGGGCTTACTACGTTTGAGGTATCTTTAGTAAAACTTATGAGCAGACTTTAATTAAAAACTACGCTAAGAAAATGATTTATTCTATAGCGTAGTTTTTGTTTTTCTGATAAAATAATAATACACAATTCTAATTATAAGGAGGATTTACTATGATACAAAAAATGCTTACACTTAACGAAAGACAATTTAGTGAATTTAAGTTGGCACTTGCTGATTATATTTTTGAAAAAGCAGAAACAATTCAACCTGTTGTAAAATCTTATTTAGAGGAGAGAGACCAATCAGTTAATATAGAACATCTAAAATCTATTTCTTTGCCAGCAACTCCAGAGAGTATTAAGTTTGAACCAGCAAGAGCTTACTATGATGAAGTTAACAATTTGTATGTAACGGTTGATTATTATTTTGAAGACCAGCCAGCACCTCAGCTAGCAGTTTGTAACTCTTGTAGCGAAATTATTAAATATCATTTTGCACAAAACCCAAATTTATCAACAAATATTAACAAATGTAAGATGCCAACTATTGTACCTATTGTCCTAAACTATCACCAAATTCAAAGGCTTGAGGATTATCAAGTAACAAATAGTGATGCCCATGGGATAGTGAGTGTACCATTTTATGCATTTAATATTAATCAATATTCAGTGAGATGGACTGTTCAAAAATCACCAAATATCCTACTTGCTTACTTAACTCGCACAACAACTTATGAAAATTTCTTAGATGAGTTAAGAAGAGTTTTACCTCTAGCCTCAGAAGAAGTTTGCCTAAAGCTAATAGAAATTTTATTAAATATTAACTACCCTGGTGTGGTGTCAGATATTGAAGCTGAGCTTAGAAAACTTGAAACTGTAGCCAAAGAAGAGATCCCAGAACACGTTAGACAAGTATTAAATAGTACTAAAAATATTGAAGAAACAGCCCATGAAGCTAATGTTACCAAATTTGAAGCTTCATTAATTAAACTTATAAATTAATTTTAGAAAAGCTACTGTTTAGGCAGTAGTTTTTTTTTGAACAAAATTTTTTAAGATTATTGTATTAGGATTATAATAATTGACTAGACTTTTCATAAGTAATTATTTTTACTATAAATGTAAAATTATATTACAAAATTATTTTACTCATAACTTTTTTTGTTGAATAAATAATTTTTGTGTGATAATATAATTATATCTATATAATATTATCGAACTTTGTAACTAAATAATTTAGGAGGATATTTGTGTATTCAATAGAAAACTTAATAAATTTAACTAGCAATTTAAATATAATTTCTAGCAAACAATCTTTAACTGAAATTGATAATTTGCTCCTTAATTTGGAAAATGAATTAAGGGATTTTAGTATCAAAATTGTATTTGTAGGTAGCTTTAACGCTGGAAAAACCTCTCTAATCAATACACTTTTAGATGAAGATAGGTTTAAAGAAAATATACGTCCAGAAACAGCTATAGCAACTGAAATTACTTATAGCCAAGAACCATTTGCCCAACTTACTCATAAAGATGGTGAAACCATCAAATGCCAAGTCCATGAAGTGGATAAATATGATATCACTCAATATTATAAATATAAATTTTTTCTTAATAATGATAGATTAAGTAACTTTGAAAATCTTATAATTGTTGATATGCCAGGGTTTGACTCTGGAGTAGAAGCCCACAATAAAGCGATGATGCAGTACATTAATGAAGCTTCTATTTATGTATTAGTGTTGGACGTTGAAAAAGGAACTCTCTCGCAAAGTACAGTAAACTTTTTGCAAGAAATATCTAGCTATAGCAATAATATTATTTTAATCCTAAATAAATGCGATAAGCAAACGTCAGAAAATATTTCAAAAGTTATGGATAATTCTAGCCAGATGATTGCTAATATTACAGGATATCAACCCCCTGCATTTTCTACATCTAAATATAATTGTGATACTTTAGAACTCTTGTCCGATGCTGTTAATCAATTTGATAAGGATATGCTTGTAAATCAACGTTTTGTAGCTAAAATTTTGTATCATGCAAGAACAATGAAAACTGCACTTCTTACAAAAAAATCTTCAATAATTTGTGATACCCATGAATTGGATAGAAAAATTCATGATGCAAACTTAGAAAAAGACAAAATCGTCCAAATTTTGCAAAACGAAAAAATTAAACTTCATCAAACCTTGCAAAATCAAGTTAAGGCCCAAGTTCTTAGCGATGCAAGAACAGCTCTAATGTCTAATGCTTCATCTCTTGCTACTAGTGCAAAAGCTGGTAATGATAGTTTTTCAAACGCTGTAAATAGTATTTTGCGTCCAGTATTTTTAAATTCTATGGAGCGTCATATAGAAATGAGCTTCAATACAATTATTTCTAATATTCAAGTGAGTTATTTAGATGCTTCTTATATAAATGATATCGTAAATAACGTAATGGAAGGGCTTTCTAAGCTACAACAAACGCCTGTCTCTGGAGAAAAAAACCTCCTATATAAAGGTATTCTTGGTATTCTTGGAATAACAACTTCAGTAGTTGCACCATGGTTAGAAGTACTTATTTTATTTGTGCCAGACATTATTAATTTCTTTGTTGGAATGTTTAATTCTAATCAAGATGAAGAATTTATTGCCAAAATAAAAGGGGAAATAATTCCAAATATTATCTCCAAAATTGAACCAGAACTTAGCCACTCTTTACAACAAACAGAAAATGAAATGATACAAGTTATTGAAGATGAGTTTAACAAACAAATTCAAACTAATATCACTGTTCTTGAAGATTTAAAACAACAAAAAGAACAACAAACTCAAAATATCGAAAGCTTAAGAAATGAACTAGAAGATGATTTATCTGCAATAGAAAATATTATTACTCAACTTGAACAATTAATTTAGGAGGAAGAAAATGTTAACAAAATTACAAAGTGAATTTTTGGATTTTACCCAAAATACCCCACAAAAACTAGAACTAGCTAATGAACAAAAACTTGTAAATGCTCAATCTATTTTAGATTTTAAAAATTTATGTAACAAATTAAATCACAACTATGAGGATATTCTTAATACCGAACGTATGTTAAGAATTGGTATTGTTGGAGAAGTTAAGGCTGGTAAATCATCTTTTGTAAATGCCACAATTTTTGATGGTGAACAAGTTTTACCTCAAGCCGCTACCCCTATGACAGCTGCTCTTACCAAAATTGTGTACTCTGAAAATGAAGGTGCAAATGTTGTTTTCTATGAAAAATATGACTGGGATACTGTTGTTGAACTTGCTAATTTATATGATACTACTTTAGAAGATTTTATTAGAGAAGAAACTGAACGTCAAAAGCAAAACCAAGCTCAAAAACAAGACCTCAAAGAAAAAGCAAAAACTGCATTAAAATCTTCATCTTCTAACACCCCAGCTGAAGTAACAATTGATATCGAAAGTTTGAAAAAAGACATTCCAAAAGAATATGTTTCTTGCAAAGAATTGGTGGATATGGCAAATAAAAACCGCCTAAATATATACGAAATTTTGGGAACTTCTCAAGAAATCGACCTTAACAATCTTGATAACTATGTGGGAGCAAACGGAAAATTTACTCCAGTTGTAAAACACATTGAGTTAAGGCTTAATAATCCACTGCTAAAAAACTTTGAAATTATTGATACTCCTGGGTTAAATGACCCAATTTTATCTCGAAGCGATGCAACTAGAACATTTCTTAGCAAGTGTGATGCTGTATTTATGGTATGTTATTCTGGTCAATTTTTAACTAATGAAGATATCAAGTTTTTGACTAATACTTTGCCAAGTGATAACATTCAAAAAGCAATCTTGGTAGGAAGTAAAATAGATTCGGCTGTGCGTGATACTCCAATTCCTAGAAATGGCTCAGGTCTTAGTTTTAAGCAGGCATTGCGTCATACAGTAACAGAATTAAATAATCAAGCACAATCTAACATTGATATGTGTATAAAAAGTAACTCACCAGCTCACCCAGTATTAACTACCCTAAAAAATTCGTTGCCACCCGAATATGTATCTTCGTTAATGTATGAAGCTTCTAAACGATTAGAAAGTAATCGTCCTCTAACAGATGCTCAACAAAACGTAATTGAGGGACTAAATAAATTTACTGGATTTAATACATCACCAACATTTTTAAAAGAGTTTTCTAATATCGAAAATGTAAAAAATAAGCACTTTGAAGAAATTAAAGCTACCAAAGAAGATATTCTTTTAAATAAACGTGGCAATTTATTTGGAAATACTAAATCTCACCTAATTAGCAAACTAGAAGATATCAAAACTGAAGCTATGGAAAACAAGGCAAACATTAATAAATATGATGTTGAAGATTTAGAAACTAAACGAACAACTTTGATTACCAATTTAAATTCGGCTCGCCATGATATTAAAAACACTTTTGAAGGTTGCCACCTAGATGCCCAGCAATATTTAAGAGGTGCTTTAAGTGATATCAAATCAACTATTTCTATGCATACAGTTATTAATGTAGAAAGAGAACATCGTCAAAAAACATCAACTTCTAAATCAGGCGGGATATTGGGCCCAATTTTCAACCAGACTACTACTACAACTACTGATATTATTACGTATTCTGCAAATGTGCATGATGTAATTGGAAATATTAGAAACAACGTAAATAAAGCTGAGCAAGATATTAATAATTCTTTCATACATGCAATCAATATTAAAGGTATGACACAAAAAATTAAAACTATTATTATCAATCTGTTTGATTTAACTGATCCTAACTTTAATGAACGTGAAATTTTAGGTCCAATAGAAAATGCACTAAAAAGAATAGTGATGCCTGAAATTAATTTGCCAATTGAGAAGTATAACGAGTTTATTTTAAGTTCGTTTTCTGGTGGAACTGTACACAATGAAGACATTGGCAAACTCCAATTAAAGCAAGATAAAGTAATTCAAAAAATAACTACTGATGTTCAACAACTCTTTCATACAGCCATTGCCGATATGGAAAATGCACTAACAGCACGTGGAGCAACTTTAGTAGATGATATTACAAATCAAATAATTACAAATATTGATAATTTACAGCGTCAATTAAAAAATAAGGAACAAAGTTTAGCTTTTTATGATGAATTTGTTAAGGAGCTTAACCACTACAAAACTACGCTTTTACAAATGGAGGTTTAAAAATGAGTCTTTGGGACGACGATGAAATACTAGATGAAATACAGATTAATAAACCAAACAAATATTTAGTTGATGCAAAAAATGCACTAAAATTAATTGCTGATATTACTCAAGGAGAAAAAGCTTCAGCTGAATTATCTAAATTAGATTATTTGTTAGATCATGCTCTACTAAAATCTTTGGGTCAACTAAATATTTCAAACGAACTAGAAATACGTACAAAACTCAACAAATTGAGCGAACAAATTGAGCAATATAAGAAAATCCAAGCACTTAGCAAAAAAACTATTATAGGACTAGGGGGTAAATTTAGTGCTGGAAAATCTAGCTTTGTAAACTCAATTTTAAATGCTGATTTATTACCAGAGTCACTAACTCCAACAACATCTATCCCTACTTATATTATAAATGGAGAAGATAATATAACGGCCTACACAATTGGAAATAAAGAGATTTCACTAGATAATGAAGCATTACAAGCACTAACACATGCATTTCATGAGCAATATCAATTAGGGTTTGCAGCATTTATTAATTGCATCTTAATTAAACAAAATAAATTTAAATATGATAATATTGCAATACTAGATACTCCTGGATATACAAAATTTGATGCATCTATCAAAAAAACTATGTCTGATGAAAAGAAAGCTTTTGGTCAACTTAAAGCCTGCGATTACTTAATTTGGTTAATAGATATCGAAAATGGTATTATTCAAAATAATGATATAGAATTTATCAGCTCACTAGGAATAAAAACTCCAATTCTCATTGTATTTAATAAGGCAGACAAGAAAACTAATACTCAAATTGAAGAAATCGTTACAAATACAAAAAATGTGTTATCTTCAAAAGGTAATTTAAACATATTTGGAGTAACTGCATTTTCTTCTTTAAATGAAGGAACAGAATATTTAGACCAAGCATTTATTACAGACTTTTTGGAAGATGCAAGTAAATACGCTCAAGAAAAAGAAGATATTGAGGCACAATTTACATCTACAATCCATGAGATTAACCAAATTTTTGATGAGCTAACAACTGAGGCAATTAATGAGCGTAATTATCTAGGAGATATTATTACAAATTCTACAGATGTTCTAAATTTACGAGGTTCTAGTGAACTTTACAAAGATAGTTTAGCTCAAATTGACTTAATTAAACGTTGCAAACAAGAACTCTCACAAAATAATCGCAAAATCAAAAAATCGCTATCTACATTAATAGGTGAAGGAGAAATTCATGGCTAATGAACAACAAAAAATCGAACTTATAGCTACTTTGTTAAATGATGAAACCACCCTTACTAACAAGTGGCAAGGGTTTGAAGAAATTTATGAAAAAATTAATAAAGAACTAGTGTCTAGTTTAGAAAGTAACAGTTTACCAAACAAATCTCAACTAATTTCTGATTTAAATAAATCTCTAGATAATCTGGATATCTTAACTCAAACTCCAGATTTAATTGGTAAAAATATTGGAGGAATTATTGGCTCTGAAAATTATTTGCTAGATAAAATTGCTCCTTTTCATTTAAAAGACGCTCAAGCAATAGAACAAATGATGATAAATACTAATATTATAAATGTTCTAGTTCCAAATTCCAAAACAGAAATTTACTTCAAAAATAAATACCAAAACATTCAATCTATTGAGAAAAACGAATATTTAACTACAAACACTCAGCTTTATAAAGACAAAATTGCAATTCCAAATTTACTAGAAAATTATATTACTAAAACACCATTTAATATTGAAAATACTGCTCTAATACACTTTCCAAATTTTGTTGATAAACAGAGTAATTATGTACAAAGCATAGTAAATATTATAGATTATTTTGTAGTTTATGTAGATAAGAAAAATCTTACGCAAAAAATAACTAGCATCAAACTTTTAGTTCCAAGCCATATTCCTATTTTCGTTTTTGGAGATAGCAATGATATTGATACACTAAAATCTAAATTGCCACTTCAAGAAATAATTCCAGTAAATAATGTAAATGATTATTTAATAAAGTATGCTATGCCTAAGAAAAATTGGCTGTTAGAAGATATGTTAAAATCAAACTTTCTGCAAAGCTTTGTATATTTTACAAATAAAATAGACCGATTAAAATCACGCTTGACACAACTTAATATAAGTATTGTTAACTCAAATAATAACGATGAGGAAATTTCTTTTATAAAAAATTCATTAACATCAAGCCTTAACACAGCAACAAATGATTATAGAAATTTAAATAATATTAGCTCTCAAATCTTAAAAATTGCTCAAGATATCGAAAGCCACTTTCAGGATCAATTCAATCTTTCTACTAACGATTATTGTTTAAGAGCATCAAAAATTTGGGTGAATATTATAGATTGCTTACTAGAAATGAAAGGCTATGCAACGGCTAGCACATATCTATCAAAGCTTAGTGCTATAAATTATAAGTATACCTATTTAGTGGAAGCTCGTATTTCATTTTATTCAACTGGTAATATCAATAGCAATTTATATTCTGCCATTAGAAATACTACTAAAGATGATATCGAAGTTTTAAAAACAAAATTAGAACTATCTGATGTTTTAAATTTCTCAGAGCAAGATTGCATAAATATTGCACACTGCTTAACCTTTGCTACTACAGGAAAAGAATGCTACTATAAAGCATTACAATTGCAACAAACGGACTTAAAAAAAGCAATCAAATTATTTTTTGAAGCATTAGATAAAGGATATGAACCAGCTGGAATAAAATTATTTGAACTCTCAAAAACTCACTCACAAATTAAATTAACTGATTTAGCAAACCACTTAATTCCTATTGCTAATTATGAACTTGGGATACAAACAGTTAAAACTAAATTTAATAAAGGTATGGCGCACATAAAAATTGCAGCAAGTTTTGAATATTTACCAGCAATTAAATATTTGGCCACAGAATTATACAATAAAATAGATAAACTTAATTCTCATCAACAAGAAGAACTACAAAGATTATTAGATAAAATTTTTGAACTCAATTATAATTCTAAAAGTAAAAAATACCACGGATATCAAGGAGCGCTTCATCACAAACATGGTGATATAACTAGAGCAATTGCGTCATTCCAAAAAGCTAACTTAGGCTGGACTAATTATGAGTTAGGAGAAATCTATGAAGAAGGGCAGGGTGTTTCAGTTAATTTAGACCAAGCATTATCCTATTATAAGAAGGCTTATAAAAAAGGATATGCAGATGCTAATTATAAATGTGACCTTATCGAGTCTAAACTATATCAAAAAAAGCGTGCCGAAGCAGAAGAAAAGGCAAGAAGAGAGCGTGAATACAAAAAGGAAACTTCATCTTATAGTCGTACAAGTAGCAGCGGTCCATGCTTTATAACTACAGCTACTTGTAATTTCTTGGATAAAGGAGATAGCTGTGATGAATTAATGCTAATGAGAAAATTTAGAGATGAAATGAAAGCTCAAGATGAAACTGTAAAAGCCTTAATTGTTGAATATTATCGAGTTGCACCTTTACTTGTTGAACAAATTGATGCCCAAGAAAATCAAGCTGAAATTTATAATAACCTTTGGAGCGACTATTTAACAAAAACACTTGATTATATTAACATTCACAATTATAAAGAAGCAACTCAAGTTTACATTGATATGGTAGTATACTTAACTCAGAAATTTAAAGTTGAGATGACACCTGAAGTTATGGATATTTTAAGTAAAATTAAATAATTAGTTTTAATATAGCTCTAAGCTTTTTAGTTTAGGGCTATATTTTGCAAAAAAGTACACAAATTAGGACATATTTGTAACATCATCACGATTTTTAAAATTTGGTATAAGTCAATTGGGATTTCTAATTTAAAATCTAAAAATGAAACCATCAAAAAATCTTCTTTAGCAACATAATTTTAAAATCTAAAAATAAAATAAAATTTTTTATAGCACTGACAGTAGTTGTCACTCCAATAATATATAATACAATTATGTTCAAAGGATAACTTGTGAATATAACCCAATATTAAGTTAACTTTATTTTAATAAAATATAGACATAAAAATTTTATTATCATATAATACTTCCAAAGCGTTATCTTTTAACAACAATTAAGCATAGTGCTTTTGATTTATAATTAATATTTTTATCACAATAAAGGAGGAAATATCACAATGGGATTTTTAGATACTTTGTTCTCAGCAGGACACAAAATAGCAAATGAGGCACAAAAACAACAAGTAAATGCACTCAAAGATATGGAAAAGAAAATTGCTCAAGCAGAAGGAAGAACCAACTTAACTGCTGAGCAACGTAATAAATTAGAACGCGCAAAACAAAACTTAGGAGTAAGTTCTGAAGGTAAAAGTAAAACTATTGATGAATGGGATAGAGAATGGGTTTCTATTGGAAAATTAGCAAACGCAAACCTTACACCATACAACAAATCTGTAGGGCTATATCGCCACGTAATTAATGGAAAAACTATGTATGTTGGGAGGGCCATAGAGCTTAACAACGGTGGATTTAGAAAGCGTCTTAGCGATTACCGACGTGATAGCGATAGTGGAAGAACTCACACTTCTGGACAACAGATTTATAACAATTTGGATAAGATTACAACTTACATTTTGGTTGTTGGAAATACCGAAGAAGCTGTTATTACTACAAGAAAGTTAGAAATAGGATTTATTGGTAAATATAACCCAGAATGGAATAAAATCAAGCATTAAATTAATTTAATTTTAACAAAATATTGACACAAAAATTTTATTATCATATAATAGTTCTAAAGTATCACTTTTTGACAAATATCAAATATAATATTTTCGACTTATGATTAATATTTTTACCACAATAACGGAGGATAAATATGAAAAAATTAGTAGCATCATTATTATTAGTAAGTTCTTTGGCATCACCAGTTTATGGAATAAATTTGATTGTTAATAGCGAAGTAGTGGAGTCTACTCAAAGTCCAGTACAACAAAACGGGACAACTCTTGTGCCTGCAAGGATTGTAAGCGAGCAACTGGGGGCAAATGTTAGTTGGGATAGCTCATCAAACACTACAACTATTACAAAAGGCAACACAACAATTAAGTTAACTTTAAATAGCACTCAAGCTACAGTTAATGGACAAGCCACAACGTTATCAACTGCTCCTATCGCAGTAAATGGAACAACTATGATACCAGTAAGATTTGTTTCAGAAGCATTAAATGTACCAATTGACTGGGACGCAACAAGCCAAACAGTTTTAATTAACTCAAATACTAGCGACTTAAGCAAAATCTCAAACGAACTTAATGCTGATAAAGCTTTACAATTAGTTAAAAATTACAGTGGACAGACAGCGTTTAGTTATGCAGGAATTCAAAGTAGTTATTTTGCAGTTTATGGGCAAAAAGCTCCTGAATTTTATGTATTTTATCCAGACTATGGAAGCGATGGTGTTTATGCTGTTCATACAGAAACTGGCGAAATTATTGACGGTGGAGGTAGTGTTCAACATATTTTAATGGACTTCCCAATTTTAAGTGAAAATCAAATTTACGGATTTGTACAACGTTACTTTGGTGAAAACACTGCCACTTCAATTGATACTGAAGTAATTAATGGTAGAAAGTATTATGATTGTTATGCAGGAGGGTCAGGGCTAGTTTTTAGAGATGATGGAGTTGCATTTGATTATAATGCGTTTTTTGATGGTTATTTTGAGCCACCATACTTCATGTATAACTAAGAAAAGGTTTGACAATTGTTGAGGAGAATGTAAAATGACAATAATACCTTTACTTTGCATACTTTGAAGAAATGATTTCATCGGTAGGCAACTTTTTTAAATAACATTAAGCAATTACTTTCGGGTAGTTGCTTTTTTATTTGCAAGTCTATTTAATAAGGAAGAAACTCCTACCAAAAAATTTTTTTAGAAAAAGTGTTTAAACTTTAAATCCCTTGGCAACACTCTTAAAAATTAACACAAAAGGAGAATAGACAATGGAAGCTTCTATAATAATACTGATTATAATCATAACGATAGTAGGTGTATTACGAAAACCAATTCAAGCTAGCTCATATAATTTTAAATTATTTTTAGCCAGCATTATTATGTTGTTTGTAGGTGAGGCAATATCTCAAGTATCATTAATCGGAAATTTAATAACTAATTTAGCAACAATTGCAATCATAATAAATCTACTATTATTTATTTATCATGCAGTTTTTAAAGTGTTCCCAAAAGGATTAAATGGTGCTATATTTTTCTCATTAATAACACTAATTGCTTTAGATGGGACTACAGGCCTAGACCTTGGACCACTTACTACAAATATAATTTCTTTTGGGTCATTAATACTTTCTTTTGTTTGTCTGGGGCTTGTTTGCTTTAAGGGGTTTCAGATGATTTTTGGGGAGGAAAAAAATCCAATAACTTTATTATTAGAAAAAAAATAAACTAAAATAGCAAGGCATTTAATTTATGCTTTGCTATAAATTAATTTCTTAGGGTGACCGTTCTTTCTTCAAATAAATTTTTTAAATAAATTTGTTTAGCCTTTCTAGTTATTGGCAATACTCTTAAAAATCAATTTAGAAAGGATAATATTATGGGATTTTTAGATTTAGTATTAAAAAAAGTTAAGCAACCTTTTGGAAGACGACCACAAATTCCTCTAAAAGATGCAATTGTTACAGCTCCAAATAATATGGGGTGCTACAAAATTCATTTAAATGGAAAAGTAAAATATGTTGGGAGGGCTGAAGCTGGTATCCGAAAAGGATTTTTACAGTTTTATAATGGTGTAATCATGCATTATCCTCCTGCCGAAAAAATTTATGCTCATCGTAATGAACTTACTGTAAGCTGGATTATTCTGGATAGCAAAAAAGAATGTAAAAACTTGGAAACACGATGGTTACGAGATTTTGAACCTGAATGGAATGAGCAAAGTAATTGGTTTGAGCAAATCATTAACTAAACAATTTTATACACTCAAACCCAATAATTATTCACATCTCCTTTATATAAGTTATGTATAATATGGTATTTAAAATTATATATTATACACGTTTATGATATACTATATTTATAAGTAACTATAGGAAGGGGATAATCATGAGTAATATTAGTATTAAGTTTAAATTGTTAGTTTCTATGATTTTAATTTTAGGATTTAGTTCAGTATTATTTTTATTTCAAGTCAATTCTTTAGTTTCTACTTTATATGAGGAAACTACTTTGATGCACGAAGAAATTAGGCTTGAAATTGAAGAAAGTGTAAAAAAAGATATCACAAATTTAGCAGATACCATTTCAGATTATGTAATAAATCTGGAAAATGAAATTGATAAAAATATGTTAAATTCTGCTCTACTTTTATACCAAATGGAGTTACTTCAAGGGAATTTAAGTTCTGCTGATTTAGAAAACGCTAAAACTATTACAGGTATGTCGGATATGTATATTACTGATATTTCTGGTATTTTTATTGATAGTACTGAAGAAAGTGCCATTGGTTTAAGTTTATTTGATATTTGGGACGGGTACAAAATGTTAGTAACTGGTGAGTCAGATTATTTACCTAGTGATTTAAAATTAAAAGTTGAAACTGGGGAAGTCTTTAAATTTACAGCTATTCCACGACCAAATGGAGACGGTATTTTTCAATCTGGGTATAACTCTAGCTTTGTAGAAGAAGCTCTTAATATATTTATTACCGAAAATAACGGAATTAAAGAAATGTATTTAATTGATATATACGATACAGTGTTAACTCAAAATATTGCTCCAAATTCTACACCTTCTTTAGTTAAAGGTGAAACTTCTAAAATTTCAAATTTATCTAGTTATTTTAATATTGGAAGCTCCATAGAAGTAACTTTATTTGAAGATACAGCAACTGTTTATATGCCAATTTATAGTAATAACGGAAATATTAAGTATGTATTATATGCCGATGTTAATACTGATACATATTTTGAAATTCAGAATATAATAGAACGTCCTATATCTGTAATTATGAATGATGTCTTGATGTTTAGAAGTTCTATTTATGGAATTAATGGAGGAGTAACGGCTTTATCTATACTTCTTGTTCCGTTAATTTTAAGCTATTGTTTCAAACCACTTAAACAATTTCAAATCCAGTTAGAAGCCATTGCAAACAATGAAAAAGTTGCTAGTAATTCTAAAGGGTTATCTAAAGAATTAATTGGTATGAGCAATGCTATGGATAAAATTATTGCTAAAAACCAAGAAACATTAACTAATGTTCAATCTTCAGTTAATGTTATTGATACATTACAGCAGGCTCATGAAAATGAAATTACAAGCTTAATTAATACTTTAAATCCGTTAGCGCAAAATTTAACTCAAGCAAATAAAACTACAACTAACGAACATCAAGCAATTATTGAGATGTCTAGTATTGTAGATAAATTAATGTTAAGTTTATCTCATGTTTATACTATCAATAATACTTTGTTGGTGGAATCTGAAAGTACCAAAGAGAATGCAATTAAAGGTCAATCAAATTTGGAGGATTTACAAAAAGTTATTATGACTCTGGAAAAAGAAGCGAATGAAGGGGAAATCATAACAACTAGTCTTATGAAAAACTCTGATGAAATTAATAATATCATTTCATTAATTGCTGATATTGCTTCTCAAACTAGTTTACTTTCATTAAATGCAACTATTGAAGCAGCAAGAGCTGGCGAACAAGGAAAAGGTTTTGCAGTTGTAGCTTCTGAAATCAAAACTTTGGCTACTCAATCACAAGAAGCCTCTGAAAAAATTGCAAGTATTTTGGTTACTGTTCAACAACAAATTATACAAACCAAAAATTCAGCTACTGAACAAAGTAAAAGCCTAGAAAATAGCAAAGATGTAGTAAGTGATATAAATAAATCATTGTATAATTTAATTAATAGCTCAATAACTTCTAATAATATTATTCATAATTTGAATAATGAAGTTTCTCAGCTTAATGAACATAGCGATGATTTTAGACAAATTGTACAGATTATTGAAGATAGTAGTCAAGAAAATTATATACAAATAACAAGTAGCTTACCGTTAGTTGAAAAAATGGATAATTCTATAGACTCAATTAAAACTTCTCTTAATGGTATTATAACTACTACCGAAAATTTAACAAAAAACTTTAAATAGAAAAAACCTCTTGGGAAATTTCTCTCAAGAGGTTTTTTTATTATTCCAATTTTGATGTTCCAGTATAAAGGCTATGGTATTTTCCTTTTTTACTAAGGAGTTGATGATGGTTACCCATCTCCAAGATTTTACCACGCTCCAAAACTGTAATAGTATCCGAATTTCTTACTGTGGATAATCTATGAGCAATTATAAAAGTTGTTCTAGTTTCCATCAATCTATCAAGCGCTTCTTCAATATGGCGTTCAGTTCTTGTATCTACTGAACTTGTTGCTTCATCAAGTACCAAAATAGGAGCTTTTGAGATTACAGCACGTGCAATATTTAATAATTGACGTCTGTCAGAGGTGGTACCACCAGGACTGCGTACACAGGCCTCTAGTGGATGAGGAGTACTTGTGTCCTGCATGCAGGATCCAGGAATCCAGGACTTTTTTTCTCTTTTCTTCTAATATGTTGAGATAGGGTCTTGGCAAAGGTACACGCACTACCGAGCGCCTTTTTAGTTTTCACATTATTTGATTTAGTATTTACTCATTATTTATTGTATTTATTTTTATATTGTTAGAATATTTATGCTATTGATATTTTTATTTGTTTTTTCAGAAAGACATTTAGAAGTTGTGTTTATTGTGATGGTGTTCAGTGTTCAAAGTGTTTCTTCATTACAATAAATTCTGTAAATGCTCCCAGTGATTTCCCAAAAGAAGAGTTGGGGTGAATATGTGTAATCACTATAAAATTAGACTATCCTAGTGGGAGAATTGTTTCCGTTTCTCCCAGCATCAAATACTTTTTCAGAGTATAGTCAAAGGACTGATGCTGATAAATGGAGTCAGTTCATGCATGTGGCACCTTCCTAGTAAAAGTTAACAGGGGGTGCACATTCAGGCAGGTGGAAAACCAGCCCTGCCGTGATAAGCACCCCCCCTTGATATTTTTTTCTGTTGATCCCTGTATCAAATGCTTTTCACGGTATACAGATGGGACTAGTATGTGTAACCAGAGTCAGTTTAGTGCACATGACAGCTTCACAGTCAGAATGCAGGGGGTACGTATCACAGGAAATGGAAAACAAGGCCTGCCATGAAATGCACCCCATCTGCATAATATTGTTCCTTTTACCCCAGCATCAGGTACTTTTAACAGGTTTTAGTAGGCTGCAATTCACTAAACCTATGGTTTAGTCTAATTTTCAGGACAGTTGGGACGGGATTTCTGGGCAGATGCTTGTAAATCAGGACTGTTCTGGATTTTTTGGGATGTTTGGTCACCCTAGCACCAAGCGATTCTGTTTTAGAGCAAACCAGCTTGATATGATTTTTTCAGCTCATCACTGATATGTATACTGTGTACTAAATAAACAGTT